>JBDTUV010000180.1:0-5757 GCA_040007575.1 Gemmatimonadales bacterium | reverse complement strand
AGGTGATCCAACATCTCGCCGACTCCGATGTGGTGTTCAGCTACCGGCTCAAGATGATGCTCACCGAGGACCGGCCACCATTGCTGGGATACGACCAGGATCGCTGGGCCGGCGAGCTTCGCTATCTCGAGGTGCCACTCGAGCTGGCGCTGGACCAGCTGCGCAGCATGCGCGCCGCAAATCTCCATGTTCTCGGACGTCTTTCGCCACCCCAGCTCGAGCGCGTAGGCCTCCACAGCGAGCGCGGGCCGGAGAGCGCGGGATTTCTTCTGCAGCTGATGGGAGGCCACGACCTGGTTCACCGCCGCCAGATCGACCGCATTCTCTCGACCGTCGCAGCCCGGCGATGATGCCCTGAGACCAGATGTTTGAATTCCTGATTCAGAACACCGACGGACTGGCTCGAGCCGGCACGCTCACGCTCCCCCACGGGGAGGTGCAGACGCCGGCGTTCATGCCGGTCGGGACCCACGCGGTCGTGCGGGGTCTCAGTGCCAACGATGTCCGCCGCACCGGCGCTCAGATAATCCTGGGAAATACCTACCACCTGCACCTCCGCCCCGGAGAGGCGGTGATCGAGCAGATGGGTGGGTTGCACCGGTTCACCACCTGGGATCGGCCGATGCTGACCGACTCCGGGGGCTTTCAGGTGTTCTCGCTTCAGGGACTTCGGAGCATCGGCGAGCACGGGGTGGAGTTCCAGAGCCACATCGACGGGACCACCCGCACGCTCACGCCCGAGCGCGCCATGGAGATCCAGTGGCAGTTGGGCGCGGATATCGCGATGGCCTTTGACCACGTCGTGCCTGGCCAGTCGTCGCCCGCGGCCGCATGCGAGGGCATGGAGCGGACTCTCCGATGGCTGGACAGGTGCAAGGGGAGGCATGCGGAACTGGCCGGGCAGCGGGGCAGCGGGGCAGAAGAAGGGCAACAGCACACTGTCGTTGTTCCGGCCATGGAGTCCACTGCCCCGCCGCCCCGCTGCCCCGCCGCCCCCCAGGCCCTCTGGCCAATTATCCAAGGCGGCATCCACGATGAGCTGCGGCTCCGCTCACTGGAAGGCACGCTCGAGCGCGGTCCCTGGACCGGCATCGCTATCGGGGGCCTCTCGGTGGGTGAGCCGAAGCCGGTGATGCACCGCATCCTCGAGCGCCTCGAGCCGAGCCTGCCTCGGGAGATCCCCCGTTATCTTATGGGCGTGGGGTTCCCGGCCGATCTGCTGGAGGGAATCGCGAGAGGGGTCGACTTGTTCGACTGCGTTGCAGCCACCCGAAACGGCCGGCATGGAACCGCATGGCTACCGACCGGGCGGGTGAACGTGAGGGGCGCGGCTCTCAAGGGTTCCACCGAGCCGCTCGACCCTACTTGCGACTGCGAGACCTGTACGACCTACCCCAGAGGATATCTCCGGCACCTGTTTGTGGTCGAGGACATGCTGGGTCTGCGCCTGATCTCGATTCACAACATCCGGTTCCTGGTACGGCTGGGGGAGCAGGCGCGCAACCACATCTTGAACGGCACGTTCGACGGTTGGAGCCGGGAGTGGCTCGGCCGCCACTATGCTCGAGGAGACTGAGGCACTCGTGAACCCGTCATTTCTGGCAGTCCTGGCCCAGGGACAGAGCAGCGGCACCGGGGGACTTTCTGTATTGGTCCTCCAGATGGCCGCCATTGGGGTGGTGTTTTACTTCCTCATCCTGCGTCCATCGGGGCAGGCGCGAAAGCGTCACGCGGAGCTGCTGACCAAGCTCAAGAAGGGGGACGAGGTAATGACCGGCGGTGGGATTATCGGCCGGGTGAAGGACATCAAGGAGGTCGAGAGCGACGGCATCAAGGAGGTGCGGGTGACGGTGGAAAGCGGAACGGCTACCGTCGTGGTAGAGCGATCGCGGATCATTCGAGTGGGTAGCTCCCCCGCCTCGGGTACGCCGCCGGCATGAGTCCGCTCTCGCTGCATCTCCTCGGCTCGCCGGTGCTCCGGCAGCACGGCGCCGAGGTGAAGACAGTGGACGATGAGATCCGCCGGCTGGTCGCCGACCTCTTCGAGACGATGGACGCTGCCCGGGGCGTCGGACTTGCCGCCAACCAGGTCGGCGTGGCTCGCCGGGTGGCGGTAGTAGACGCCGATGGCGACCGGTTCGTCATGATCGACCCGACCATCGTCGAGACCGAGGGCCGCTCTACCGCCGAGGAGGGCTGCCTCTCGATTCCGGAGTTCTACGGGGATGTCACCCGCCCGGAGCGTGTAATCATCGAAGCGCTGGACCAGGACGGAACCCGCTACCGGAAAGAGGCGACCGGACTGAAGGCCCGCGCCATCCAGCACGAGATCGACCATCTGGATGGCATACTTTTCCTCGACCACCTCAGCCTGCTCAAGCGTGGCATGCTGCTCTCGAAATGGCGCCGGGAGCACAAGGATGACACCGGCTATACCAAGGAGGTCCCGGCGGCGTCTGCCCGGTCCGAGTGATGAGGATCGTCTTCTTCGGGACGCCGGTCTTCGCCGTGGCGTCATTGCAGGCGCTGCTGCACGGGCGCTTCACCGTGGCCGGTGTGGTCACCCAGCCGGATAAACCGCAGGGACGGTCTCGCTCCGAGTTGATTCCTCCTCCCGTCAAGGTCGCAGCCCAGGCCGCAGGAATCCCTGTTCTCCAGCCGGTGCGTCCCGTGGGCGATGTGTTCGCAGCCAGTCTCCGGCGCCTCGAGCCCGATCTCGGCATCGTGGTGGCCTACGGACACATTCTCCGGCCCGAGGTCCTTTCTGTTCCGCCACGCGGCATGATCAACGTCCATGCCTCTCTCCTGCCGCGCCATCGAGGCGCCGCCCCGATCCAGCATGCCATCCTCGCCGGTGATCGAGAGACTGGGATCAGCATCATGCAGATGGAGGAAGGACTCGATAGCGGCCCGGTTCTGCACCGTATCGCGACACCGATCGGGGCCAACGAGACAGCCGGAGCGCTGGCCGCTCGGCTGGCCGATCTCGGGGCGGCTGCCCTGGTCGAGGCAATCTCTCACGCCACCAGCGGGCTCCCCCGCGCCCAACCACAGGACCATTCCAAGGCCACCTACGCCCCCAAGCTCGACCGCGAGCTGGCCCACCTCGTCTGGCAGCGTGACGCCGCAGCTTTGGTACGGCAGATCCGCGCCTTTGATCCGGCACCCGGTGCGTGGACCAACTTGAACGGGAGTACCCTGAAGCTGTTTGGTGCCACACAGGAATCGGGCTCCGGAGAACCAGGAACCGTTCTGGAGACCGGCGGGCGGCTCTTGGTCGCCGCGGGCGGCGGTGCGGTTGCTGTGTCCGAGGTCCAGCCGGCCGGGAAGAATCGGTTGCCAGTCGAGGCCTGGGTGCGCGGGCGCGGGGTGAAGGTGGGGCAAAAGCTCCTATGAGGCCGCTGCCGAGGGTGCACGCCTTCACCAATCACGCGATTCTTTCGGCTCCCGATTTTGGTATCCGCGCCGCGGCGATTGCGGCTGCGGGTGCAGCCGTGGCGCTGCACGCGCGAGATCGGAGCGACCCTGGGGCACGCCTTGCCGCCAGTACCCTTCGGCTGCTGGCGCTCGCTCGCCCACCAGAAGCAACGGTCTTCGTGAGCGGCCGGCCCGATATTGCGGCGGCAAGTGGCGCGCATGGGGTCCAGCTCGGAGCCGGTGACCTTGCCCCGGGCGATGCACGGCGGGTACTGCTCCATGGCTGGATCGGCCGCTCGGTGCACAGCGCCGAGGAGGCCAGGACGGCACGGGACGAAGGGGCCGATTTTCTCGTGGTCGGGAGTATCTATGAGACGCCCAGCCACCCGGACCGCGCCGCCGGGGGAACTGGATTGCTTCGCCAGGCCGCAATGCTCGGCCTTCCGGTGATCGCCATCGGCGGTGTCACACCGGAGCGGGCGCCGGAGCTGAAAGCAGCCGGGGCCTATGGAGTGGCCGCTATCCGAGCGCTCTGGCAGGCGGACGACCCAGCCGCGGCAACCCTTTCCATGCTGGCGCCCTGGGTGGAGAACTCGTGAGCGAGCTCGAGATCCTGGTGAATGGGGAACCCCGGCATCTTCCGGGACCGGCCACGGCAGCTGACCTGCTGCGGCATCTCGGACTTGATCCCCGCACAGTGGTGGTCGAGCTCAATCGCAAGATTGTACGGCGGCTGCAGTTGAACGACACCGCCCTGGCCGAGGGGGATGCGGTGGAGCTGGTGCACTTCGTGGGTGGAGGATGATTCTTACCGCTCACCGCTTACCGCTTATCTTTCCACCATGACCACAGTTCAGACAGACCCCACCACGGACTCCCCGCTGACCATCGGGGGCCGAGCGTTCCGCTCCAGGCTCATGGTCGGCACCGGGAAGTACCGCAACAACGGCGAGATGGTGTGTGCCCTCGAGGCCTCCGGGGCCGAGATCGTCACGGTAGCGGTGCGGCGCGTGGACCTCGATCGGACCAAGGATCAGGGCATCCTCTACCACTTGAGCCCTGACCAGTACTTCCTCCTAGCCAACACCGCCGGCTGCTACACCGCGGACGAGGCCGTGCGGTACGCGCGGCTGGCCCGCGAGGCTGGATTCAACGAGTTCGTCAAGCTCGAGGTCATCGGCGACCGCGAGACGCTGCTTCCCGACACCGAAGGTCTGCTGAAAGCTGCTCGCGAGCTGGTGGGAGAAGGCTTCAAGGTTCTCGCATATACCAACGACGACCTGATTACCGCGTTGCGGTTGGAGGATGCGGGGTGCGCCGCGGTGATGCCCCTCGGCTCGCCCATCGGCAGCGGGCTCGGACTGCTCAACCCATATGGCATTCGTACGATCAAGCGGCGATTGTCGGTGCCGGTGATCGTCGATGCCGGCGTCGGGACCGCTTCGGATGCGTGTCTCACGATGGAGCAGGGCGTCGACGGGATCCTGATGAACACCGCGCTGGCCGAGGCGCGGGATTCCGCGGTGATGGCCACTGCCATGCGCCTGGCAGTGGAAGCCGGGCGGCAGGCGTTCCTCGCGGGGCGCATGCCTAGGCGTGAAGTGGCCATGCCTTCCACGCCCAGCGCGGGAATGCTGGAGTAGTCCTCCGTGCCTCTGTGGTGAAAAGCATTTTGCCCGCGTCTTCGGGCATCGATTCGCGGCGAGCGGCTCTGAGTATTCTGGAAGAGGTGCGAGCCGGGAAGCCGTTTGACCTGGCGCTTGATCGAGGCATCGGCAAACTGGCGGAACCGGATCGGCGGCTGGCGCACGAGCTCGCGGCGGGAGTGCTGCGGCAACGGAGTGCACTGGACTCACATCTCGCGCCGCTGGTGTCTCGCGGCTGGTCGAGCGTCGCGCCGGAGCTGCAGGACATCCTGAGACTGGGTGCTTATCAGCTCACCAGTCTCGATCGCGTGCCGGCCCACGCGGCGGTCGACACCAGCGTAGAGCTGGCAAAGGAGAACGGCGGAGCCAGACCGGCCGCATTCGTGAACGCCGTCTTGCGCCGGCTGGCCCGCACCGAGCCACCCGCCACAGCTCCAGCGAGGACCGAGGCCGAGCGACTGGCCGCGGAGCACTCCCACCCGCTGTGGCTGGTGCGCCGCTGGGTGGAACTGTTCGGGCTCCCGGCAACCGAGCGACTGCTCCGCTGGAACAACACCCGTCCCCGGCTCGTGCTGCAGGCCGCCCGCCAAGACCTGAAGACGCTGGCGGAAAGGTGGGGGGCGGCGGGAATCGAGGTGGAGCTTGCCGCATACGGCGCCGGACTAGTCACGAATCTGACCCGGCCTTCCGAGCT
>JBDTUV010000179.1:0-5764 GCA_040007575.1 Gemmatimonadales bacterium | reverse complement strand
CGCTGGCCCCATCTCGACCTGAAGCTGGAAGCCCGCGACCGGGCGCTTGCCAGCCCCGGGGTCCGCGTGTTCGAGCGGACGTCCGAGATGCTTTACTTTCTCAAGGGCAAGTAGGACCTTCCAGTTTGTCTGACAGCAGCAATTGGGTACAAGCGATTATGTGAAGCGCGATACAAACTATGGCTGACGAAACCCTCATTCTGGGTGAAAGGACCAAATGACCCAGTTTTCCCGCCGTCAATTTCTCGCCCGCGCTGGTATAGCCGCAGGTGGGTCTTCGCTCGGCAGCCTTCTGGCGCTCGGACTCCGGCCTGAGGCCTTAGAGGCGGCTACCCTCCCCCTCGACTGGAAGATCGAGCGCACCGACGTGGTCCCTTCGATCTGTCCCTATTGCGCGGTGGGCTGCGGTCAGCTCATGCATGTGCGCGATGGCAAGCTGATCAACATCGAAGGCAATCCTGATTCCCCCATCTCACGGGGCAATCTCTGCCCCAAGGGTGCGGCCAGCTTTCAGCTCACCGTGAATCCCGACCGGCAGACCAAGTGCCTGCACCGCAAGCCGGGCGCTGCGGAGTGGGAGGTGATCGAGCTGGAGCAGGCCATGGATATGATCGCCGCCCGGGTCAAGCGGACCCGGGACGAAACCTTTCAGGCGACGGTGGACATCGGCGGCCGCAAGGTCACGGTCAACAACACTCTGGGCATCGCATCGCTGGGCGGCGCGACGCTCGACAACGAGTGGAACTACGCCCAGGCAAAGCTCTGGCGCGGTCTCGGCGGCGTATTCCTCGAAAATCAGGCCCGAATATGACACTCTTCCACGGTCCCCGGTCTGGGGGTCTCCTTCGGTAGAGGCGGGGCAACGACGTTCCAGCAGGATCTGCAGAACGCCGACTGCATTGTGATCATGGGGTCGAACTTTGCCGAGTGTCACCCGGTGGGATTTCGCTGGGTAATGAAGGCCAAGGAGCGCGGCTGCAAGGTCATCCACATCGACCCGCGCTTCACCCGCACCAGCGCGATGGCGGACCTGCACGTGGCTATCCGCTCCGGCAGCGACATCGCCTTCCTGGGCGGGCTGGTCAACTACATCATCACCGAGGGAAAGTGGTTCGAGGAGTACGTCCAGCACTACACCAACGCCTCGACGATCGTCTCGGAGCACTTCAAGGACACCGAGGACCTGGACGGGCTCTTCTCCGGCTTCGAAGAGGAGAGCCGATCGTATGACCCACTTTCGTGGGCCTACGCCGGTACCGAGGCGGGGTCCCCCGCGCAGGCTCCAAAGGCCGCGAACAAGCCGCATGCCAAGGAAGGACAGACCGGCACCGACTATCGCCGGACCCCCCCACGCACTGACCCCACGCTCCAGCACCCGCGCTGCGTGTTTCAGATCGTCAAGCGCCATTACGCCCGGTACACACCGGAGATGGTTGCCAGCGTCTGCGGCTGCACGGTCGAGCAGTTCAAGCAGGTAGCCGAGATTCTCTGCGCGAACTCGGGCCGGGAACGCACGTCGAACTTCTCCTACGCGGTCGGCTGGACTCAGCACACCGTCGGGGTGCAGTACATCCGTGCCGCCGGCCTGGTGCAGGCGCTGCTCGGCAACATAGGCCGGCCTGGGGGCGGGATTCTCGCCCTGCGGGGACACTCCACCATTCAGGGCTCAACCGATATCGCAACGCTCTACAACCTGCTCCCCGGCTACCTCCCTGCCCCGGCGGCACAACTGCCGGGGCATGAGACTCTCGAGGGCTGGCTGCAGGAGGAGATGCCCACTACCGGCTGGTGGGCCAACGGCCGCAAGTACATGGTCTCGATCCTCAAGGCCTGGTACGGGGAGGCTGCCACTGCCGACAACGAGTGGGGCTACCAGTTCCTGCCCAAGAACGTCGGCGACCATTCGCACATACCGATGTTCATCGCCATGCATCAGGATGTGATCAAGGGCTTCATGGCGATGGGACAGAACCCGGCGGTAGGCGGTCAGAACGCAACCTACCAGCGGGCTGGCCTGGCCAAGCTGCAGTGGATGGTGGTGCGCGACCTCTTCATGACCGAGACAGCCGAGTTCTGGAAGGCGCCCGACGTCGCCGACCCGAGCGCCATCCAGACCGAGGTGTTTTTTCTCCCGGCCTCGTCGGTTCCGGAAACAGAAGGCTCCTTCACCAACACCCAGCGCCTGGTGCAATGGCACGAGAAGGGGCTGGAGGCCCCAGGCGATTGCCGCAGCGACCTCTGGTTCACTCACCACCTCTGCAAACGGCTCAAGCAGCTGTATGCCGGGTCGACCAATCCCAACGACGCTCCTTTCCTCGCGCTCACGTGGGACTTCGAGGAGGAAGGACCACACAAGGAACCCGTCCCCCAGAGTGTGCTCAAGGAGATCAACGGCTACACAGTGGCCGATCGAGTCCCGGTAAAGACCTTCACCGATCTCAAGGACGATGGCTCTACTGCGGCGGGGGCCTGGATTTACAGCGGCATCTATCCCGAGGATGGGCTGAACAAAGCCGCCGCACGGGTTTCGGATGACTACGTCTCTCTCGGTTGGGCGTTCGCGTGGCCGGCGAACCGACGCATCCTCTACAACCGTGCCAGTGCCGACCCGTCGGGCAAACCCTGGTCCGAGCGGACCAAGTACATCTGGTGGGACCAAAGTGTACAGCAGTGGGTGGGGTATGACGTGCCTGACTTCCCGGCCACAAAGGCGCCGGGATACCGGGGGATCTGGGCAAAGGGCGGCATGGATGCCCTCGATGGCGACACTCCCTTCATCATGAAGCCGGATGGAAAGGCCTGGCTCTTTGCCCCCAGCGGCCTCACCGACGGTCCGATGCCGACCCACTATGAGCCCTGGGAGGCACCGGTGGAAAACGCCCTCTACCGGTCGCACCAGAAGAACCCGGTGGCCAAGACGTTCAACGTGGTGGGAAACCGGTATATCGACCCGGGAGATTCACGCTATCCCATCGTGGTCTCGACCTATCGTTTGACCGAGCACCACACCGCCGGAGCCATGAGCCGCTGGCTGCCGTGGCTGGCGTCGTTGATGCCCGAGATGTTCGTGGAGATATCGCCCGAGCTCGCACGGGAGCGAGGCATCGGCAACACGGAGTGGGCCACGATTGTGACCCCTCGAGGAGCCATCGAGGCAAAGGCGCTGGTCACCCGTCGGATCCGTCCATTCGAAGTAATGGGTCGCATCGTGCACCAGATCGGCATGCCCTGGCATTGGGGATACCGCGGTGTTGCCACGGGCGACTCGGCCAACACTTTGTCGGCCCTCGTCGCGGACCCGAATGTCAGCATCCATGAGGCCAAGGCGTTCATGTGCAACATCGTGGCCGGCCGCCGGTCGAAGGAGCTGGCCTCGCAGCTTGACTCAGCCGCTTCACCGGTGCCGCATGTGGGCCGGCGTGAGCGCCAGGCGGCCGAGGCGAGCATCGATTACGGCATCGAGCTGGCCAAGGGCTCGGCTTCGCTTGACGAGCTGGTCGTACGACCGCCGCCCCCATACCTGCCGCTCGATTTTCCCGAGGGTGTCTACCATGGCTAAAGGGTTCTTCACCGACACGACGCTCTGCATCGGCTGCAAGGCGTGCCAGGTTGCCTGTCATCAATGGAACCAGCTGCCGGCCGTGAACGGTGGACACACCGAGCTGACCGGAAACTCCTACGACAATACCGGACATCTGAGCGCCCTGGACTGGCGCCACGTCCGTTTCATCGAGCAGTTCCCCGAGGACCGGAGCCAGGATGGTTTCCTGAAGGGCTCACGCTGGCTGATGATGTCGGATGTCTGCAAGCACTGCGTCCGGGCGGGATGCCTCGAGGTATGCCCGACCGGGGCGATCATCCGGACGGAGTTCGACTCGGTCTACATCCAGCAGGACACCTGTAACGGCTGCCGGGCGTGCATCGCCGCGTGCCCGTTCGGTGTGGTGGATCTGGGCGCGGACGGCAAGGCCCACAAGTGCACCCTGTGCTATGACCGCCTGCAGCACGGAATGGAACCGGCCTGCGCCCAGGCGTGCCCGACCGACTCGATCCGCTTCGGCGACGTGGACGAGCTGATGGCGATTGCCGACCAACGAGTCCTGGAGCTCAAGGCGCAGGGCGTCGATGCCTACATCTACGGGAAAGAAGAAATCGTCGGCGGGCTGAACTGCTTCTTTCTTCTGGTCGACCGGCCCGAGGTGTACGGCCTGCCGGCCAAGCCCGAGCTTCCGTCGGCCAACGTGCCGGAGGGGTTCGGGGTGAGCGCGCTGACTGCTGCCGCGCTCGCGGTCACCGGCGTCGCGAGCTTCCGCAAGCGCAGGATGGACGAGATGGGCGGTGGCCAGCAGTGGCCGGAGGAAGCCCCGCCGGATCCGCCCGCGCCACCGTCGGTGGGCATCGAGGCGGTACGAGGGACCCAGCACATCATGGAGGACCACCTGCGAGACAGTGAGCAGCGTGGTCCGAACGCCGCTCCGACATCGAGCTACGTGCGGGTCCATCAGGATGAGGTGACCCGGCGCCGTTCGCTGCCGATTCTGGGGCAGGCGCGCCCGTGATCGTTCCGCGCCTGGCTGTTCTAGCCCTGCAGTGGCCGATCAACCCGCAGTCCGGGGTCCCGCTCCCGCCTCGTTGGGGCTGGTACGTCGTACTGTACTTCTTCACCGGCGGGCTCATTGCCGGCTGCTACGCCATCGCCTGCGCCCTCGACGCCATGGGCGACCCGCGCGACCGCGACGCAGTCGGCCTGGGATACACCATCGCTTTCCCCGGAGTGCTCATCTGCGCGGTCCTGCTGATCATCGACCTGGGCCGGCCGGAGCGCTTCTGGCACATGGTGATCGAGTCGCACTACTTCCCCGAGCCGATCTTCAAGTACTGGTCACCCATCTCGATCGGCTCCTGGGTACTCTCCGTCTTCGGCGCATTCGCCTTCGTCTCGTTCGGGAGAGTGCTGGTGGAGAGCGGCAGACTTGGCTGGAGGCCCGTCGTGCGCCTGGCTGACCGCCTGCGCCAGCTGCCGCGGGCTGTATTGGTGGCATGGGCCATCCTGGGAGCTTTCTTCGGCCTCTTCCTCGCCGGCTACACCGGTGTGCTCATGGTGGGCACGGTGACACCAGTCTGGCACAACGCCGTGCCGCTGGGCGGGCTGTTCCTCGCCTCAGCCTTGTCCGGCTCGTACGCTCTCCTGATCCTGCTGCTGGCGCGCCGGGGCCGCGGGCACAGCGACCCGACCGTGGCAAAGCTCGCGGGTGCAGATCGCTGGGCAGTCATCATCGAGGCGGTACTCCTGCTGCTGGTGCTCGTTCCCCTCGGGGCGCTCGCGCGGCCTATCGTGACCGGAGGGTTCGGCCTGCTCTTCTGGGTCGGTGTAGTACTCGCGGGCCTCATCGCACCGATGCTGCTCGATCTTATCCGGCGGCCGGGAAACGTGGGGAGGCAGCAGCTGCTCCGGGCGGCGTTGATCCTGGTAGGAGGGTTCGTGCTGAGGTTCGTCCTGGTGATGGCGCCCCAGTGGCCGCAGGTGAAACCATGGCACCTGTGAGAGGCAGGCTCGTGATGGGATGCGTGGTCGCCGCGGCCGCCCTTTCTGCCTGCTCACCCGAGGCCCGGCGAGTTCGCGATGGCGGGCGAGGGGCCGATCCCGGCAACAAGCGCCTGGTCGAGGGGCCTTATGTGGACCCCAAGGCGGCCGACACCACGTTGTGGCCGGGGCGAGCTCCGACGCCCCTCGAGCGGCTGGAGGCCGGGACCATGTACCCGC
>JBDTUV010000178.1:0-5769 GCA_040007575.1 Gemmatimonadales bacterium | reverse complement strand
GCCGGCAGATGGCCCACCTGGAGCTGGGCAAGGCGGTGCTCGACCGCGTGGCGGCCAGCCTGGCCGATGTCGGCAAGATCGAATCCGACGCCAAGCTCGAGGGCCGGAACATGACGATGGTGATAGCGCCGAAGTAGGCGAGACGAGCAACGCGAGTCGAGGAATCCAATGCCGAAGATGAAGACCAAGCGTGCCGCCATGAAGCGCTTTAAGCGAACCGGGACCGGGAAGCTCAAGCGCTGGCATGCCAATCACAGCCATATCCTGACCAAGAAGAGCCGCAAGCGGAAGAATCGCCTGAAGAAGGGCGATCTCGTCAGCTCGGCGGACTTCCCACGCGTCAGCCGTCTCCTTCAGGCGTAAGGATATTTCATGCCCCGCGTCAAGAATGGCGTCGCACACCACGCCCGGAAGAAGAAGATCATGGAGGCCGCCAAGGGTGCCCGTGGCGGCCGGAGCAAGCTGTACAAGGCGGCCAAGGAGACGGCCGAGCGCGCCATGCGCTATGCCTACCGGGACCGGCGAAAGAAGAAGGGCGAGTTCCGGGCGCTCTGGATCACCCGCATCAACGCGGCGGCGCGGATGCAGGGAATGAGCTACAGCCGCCTCATGGCCGGACTTCGGAAAGCGGGCGTCGAGATCAACCGGAAGGTGCTGGCCGACCTGGCCGTGCACGATATCGACGCGTTCGCCAAAATCGCCGAAATGGCAAAGAGCGCCGATCGTCAGTAAGCCCGCACCGCGTTGCGGGCCCACAGTCGTTAGCCCGGATGGGGCCGTTCGCACTGGGCGGGCGGCCCCTCGTCGCATTCCAGAATCGATCACCATAGAGGCCGATGGCTAACCCGACCGGCTATCCCGAACTCGATGCGTTTCTGCCCCGGCTGGAGGCGGTGCCGCGCCTCACGGTGGACCAGCTCGCGTCCGAGCTCATAGCGGTGCTCGGCCGCAAGAACGGCGCTCTCACTGAAGCGCTGAAAGTGGTTCCCTCGCTGCCGCTCGAGCAGCGGAAGGGCTATGGCGCCGCCGTCAATCAGCTCAAGGCCAGATTCGAGACGGCGTTCGCCGCCCGGCGCGAGGTGCTGGAATCGGACCGTCGTAGCCACGAGTCCGTGGGGGTCGACCTCACCATGCCGGCCCGACGCCGCTGGGTTGGAGCCGAGCATCCGGTCACCAGGGTGGTAGACGAGATCGTGGAGATCTTCCGCGGTCTCGGTTTCACCGTGGCGGTAGGCCCCGAGGTCGAGACCGAGTGGTACAACTTCACCGCGCTTAACTTCCCCACCGACCACCCAGCCATGGACATGCACGACACGCTGTACGTGGATGCGCCACCGATCGCGGGCGAGCAGGGGGGACGGCTGCTGCTCCGGACCCATACCTCCCCGGTCCAGATCCGCGCCATGCTCGAGTCGCCGCCCCCCGTACGGGTGATCATTCCCGGGTTGGTCTATCGCAACGATCCCTTCGATGCCTCACATGCCCCGGCCTTCTCCCAGATCGAGGGCCTCGCAGTCGACGAAGGTATTTCCTTCGTGGACCTCAAGGCTACGTTGGTCCACTTTGCGCACCAGTTCTTCTCGCCCACCACCAAGGTTCGCTTCCGGCCCTCGTTCTTCCCTTTCACCGAACCGTCGGCGGAGATGGACGTCGAATGCCAGCTCTGCCACGGCAGCGGATGCCCGGCGTGTAAGGGGACCGGCTGGATGGAAATCCTCGGCTGCGGGATGGTGCATCCGGCGGTGTTCGAGCAGTCCGGCGTCGACCCCGAGCGGTACACTGGGTGGGCCTTCGGCATGGGGCCGCACCGGATCACGATGCTACGCTACGGCATTCCCGACATCCGGCTGTTGTATGACGGAGACATGAGGTTCCTGGAGCAGTTCGGGTCAGCGGGTCAGCGGGTCGGCGGGCCTGCCCTGAGCGGAGCGAGCGGGACAGCGGGACCGCGAGGACAGAAGTGAACGTCTCTCTCCGCTGGCTGGAGGATTTTCTCCGCCGCCCGCTGGACGTCAAGGACGTCACCGAGCGACTCGCCATGCTGGGAGCCCCGGTGGATGCGGTGGAGCCACTCCATGCTGGTCTCGGCGATGTGCTGATCGGGCTGGTCGAGGAGGTGCGGCCGCATCCCAACGCCGACCGGCTTCGGGTGTGCCTGGTGAACGACGGAACGGCCGAGCGCCGCAACGTGGTGTGCGGCGCAGCCAATGTGACGGCGGGACGGAAGTATCCCTTCGCACCGGTCGGTGCCACGCTCCCGGGCGGTCTTCGTATCGAAAAACGCAAGCTCAGGGGTGAGGCATCGGAGGGGATGCTGTGCTCCGCTCGCGAGCTGGGCCTGGGCCAGGACGGCGACGGGATCTGGGAGCTCGGGACCGATGCTGCCCCGGGTACTCGCCTGCTCGAGGCCGTGCCGCTCGAAGACCATAGACTGACGGTCGATGTTGGTCCCAACCGACCCGATCTGCTGGCGCACAAGGGCATCGCCCGGGAGCTTTCCGCGTCGTACGGTGTTCCGTTCCGGCTTCCGGTCATCCCGGCGTCGACCACGATCGAGGTGCCTCCGGTGCGCCGGGTGGGCAACAGCGCCGAGGGCGGCGGCGTCCGGGTGGCCATCGAGGATCTCGAAGGGTGTCCCCGCCTGCTCGCAGCCGTCGTGAAGGGAGTAAAGGTCGGCCCCTCACCCGACTGGCTGGCTCGGCGGCTCGAGGCCACCGGCGTCCGCTCGATCAACAACGTGGTGGACGCTACCAACTACGTCATGCTCGAGCTCAACCAGCCGATGCACGCCTATGACCTCGCTCGCCTGCGGGGGCCCAGCGTAGTACCCAGGCGAGCGCGGGATGGTGAGACCGTCGTCACCCTCGACGGCGTAGAGCGCAAGCTCACGCCCGAGATGACGGTAATCGCGGACGACGGTGGGGCCATCGGGGTCGCCGGGGTGATGGGGGGGGCCGCCACCGAAGTCACCGCCGAGACGGTGGATGTATTTCTCGAGTGCGCCTACTTCACGCCGCCCGGGATCAGGCGAACCCGGCGTGCGCTGGGACTCTCAACCGAAGCGAGCTACCGCTTCGAGCGTGGTATCGACCGCTGGGGTGGGGTGGAGGCACTCAGACGATGTATCGAGATCATCGGAGCAACCGCGGGGGGCGAGCTCGCCGGCGCCCCGGTGGATGTGGGCCCCGGTCCCACCAATCCACCTCGCATCTTTCTGCGGCCTGCGCGGGCGGCGCAGCTACTCGGGGTGGAGCTGCCCTGGCAGCTGCTGGAGAGCTACCTCGTGGCCATCGGCGCCACTCTCGTGTCCAAGCCGGAGGACCGCCGCATTGCGGTCGAGGCGCCAAGCTGGCGCCCCGACCTGCTTCGGGAGGTGGACCTCATCGAAGAGGTGGCTCGGCTCCATGGCTACGAGAAATTCCCGGCCGGCCTGCGACCCTTCCGGCCGGGCCTCCTGCCCGACGCGCCGATCGAGCGCGCTACGGACGAGGTGCGTCGGGGGCTGGCACGCCAGGGCTTCTTCGAGGTGTTGCTGCTGCCAACCGGGCCGGCCGACGGCGCGGATAGTGTGCGCCTGCTGAATCCCCTGTCCAGCACCGAGGGCCACCTGCGCCGGCGGCTCTTGCCCGGCCTGGTGCGCCTGGTCGAGGGCAACTGGACCAAACACGTGGCCGACGTACGGCTGTTCGAGATCGGCACGGTCTTCAGCGCGGCGGCCACCGGCGAGCGTCCACGGGAAGAGCGTCACGTCGCCGCCGTCCTGACCGGCCACCGGGAGCCGCCGCACTGGACCGGCTCGGGCCAGGACCGGTTCGATTTGTGGGATCTCAAGGGCCAGTTCGAGGCGGCGGTCGCTCTGGCGATTCCCGGAGCCGTGGTGCAGGTTGAAGGGTCCGAATGGATTGCCCAGGACGCTGAAGGCCATACTGTCGGCCGGGCTGGTCCAGTGGCGGCCGATGCGCCTCCCTGGGCGGCGCCGCTCTTCGGTTTCGAGGTGGTGCTCGATCCGGCTCCGCGCCATCCGGAGCAATTCGCGACCCTCCCCTCGACCCCGTCGTCCGAGCGGGTGCTTGCTCTCCTTCTCGGAGAAGGCACCACCGTTCGGCAAGTCGAGGAGTTGCTCAGACGCGTTGGCGGCGAGCTGCTCGAGTCGATCCTGGTCGAGAGCGACTACCGAGGACCCGAGCTGCCTGCAGCCCGGCGCAGCGTCGCGTTCCGGCTCACCTTCCGAGCCGCCGACCGAACCCTGCGCGACCCGGAAATTGACGCTATCGAGGCCCGCATGCTTACCGCACTGGCCACCGAGCTCGGCATCCAGCGGCGCGACGCAAGCGGCCCAAGGGGTGGACAGTGAGCGTGGTATACCACTACGAGCGGCCCGACCAGCAGGCCATGGCCGACCTGGAGCAGCTGCTGCAGCACCTGGCCGAGGAGCTGGCCGGCTGGCGCAGGAGGACATTAAAGGCGGAGGCTGAGCTGCAAGACGTACGCGCCAATGGCGGCGTGCTTGCCGGACCGGAGCTCAACCAGTCGAGGCAGCGGGTCATCGAGCTCGAGATGGAGAACCAGGCATTGCGACAACGCATCGATGGGGCCAAGGAGCGGCTCAAGACCCTGACCGGCCGGCTCACATTCCTGGAGCAGCATGGCGGAGGCAACGCCGCGTGAGCACCACCAAGAATGCGGTTCGAGTCGTCATCGGGGGTGAGGAGTACACCGTCCGGTCCGAGCTTCCACCCGAGTATACCCGCGAGGTGGCGGCATACCTCGACGCGGCGTTGAAGCGGGTTCGGGATAGCCTTCCCATGGTCGAGACCCAAAAGGCGGCGATCCTGGCTGCGCTCTCTATCACCGACGAGCTGTTCCAGGCGCGGCGTGGGGACCGCGATGTCGCCGACCGGCTCACCGCCATGGCGAATGACCTGGCCCGGCTCCTGCCACCAGCCAAGCGCGGTACTCGCGCAGCCTCTTAAGGAGAGAATCGAATGGTAGAGTCTCTCCTCCTGCCGATACTCGCGGGGGTGGCTGCGGCACTGGCCGGCTCACTGCTGTTCATCCTGCTCTACACCCGGAATCAGCGACGGAGCGCCACCGGTATCCTCACCGTGGCGCGGGCGGATGCCGAGCGGATCCGCTTGGAAGGGCAACGTGAAGCCGAGGCTGCCAAAGCCGACCTGCTGCTGAGCACCAAGATGGAGACGCTCAAGCTGCGGGAAGATCTCGAGCGCGAGATCCTGCGGCGGCGGGAGGAATGGGACCGGCTGGAGCGCCGTGCCGAGGAGCGGGCCCGGGCGCAGGAACGAAAGCTCGAGGAGATCGATGTCCGCGAGCGGGGCGCTGCACACCGCGAAGAGGCGCTGACCCAGCGGGAGCTGAGCCTCCGCAGCCGTGAAGGAGAGGCCGACCGGCTGGCCCAGGAGCAACGGATCAAGCTGGAACGAATCGCCGGCCTCACCGCAGAGGATGCCCGGCGCGAGATCCTCCAGCGAATCGAGGACGAGGCCCGGGGGCAGGCCGCGGCACTGGTGCGGGAGATCAAGGAACAGGCCCGCCGTACCGCCGACAAGGACGCGCGCCGGATCATCTCCATGGCGATCCAGCGGCTGGGCGCGGAGCACACGGCGGAGAGCACGGTGGCCGCCGTCGCCCTGCCGAGCGACGAGATGAAGGGCCGGATCATCGGCCGCGAAGGCCGGAACATCCGCGCCTTCGAAACCGCCACCGGCGTCGACGTCATCATCGACGACACTCCCGACACCGTCATCATCT
>JBDTUV010000177.1:0-5786 GCA_040007575.1 Gemmatimonadales bacterium | reverse complement strand
CGCTTACCCGCTTACCCGCTTACCCGCTTACCCGCTTACCCGCTTACCCGCCTATGGCCGCTGTCAGCGCCGGTCGGTGTTGGCGCAGGTCGTAGAGCAGCTCCCCGACGTTCGCTTCCGGCTTGGCCAGAATCGCCAGGCAGTCGCCGGCGCCGATCTGGGCCACCACCAGCAGTCCACGCTCATACTCGATCACAGCAGTGCGGAGCGCGCCTCGTCCGGCGCCGAGGCCCAGGCGAGTGGCATACTGGGCCAACGTTGCGGTGAGGGCGGCCAGCGTTTCCGCCTCGAACGGTTCGTGTGCGGCATGCTCGATCGGCAGGCCGTCGGCGCTCAGCACCAACACCGCCACGACCCCATCCCGGGCAGCCAGGCCGCGCACCACTTCTCCCAAACTTGCCATGCGGTTCGCTCCGGGGCAGCAGAAAAAGCCAGGCGCAACGTATGAGTCGCTCGGGGCGAAGTCAAGAAATGACGCCAGGTTGAAGTCTCCGGCCACCTTCCGGTTGACCCCTCTTCGCCCGGGGCTTAACCTTCCCGCTCAATGCGACCACTTCCGCTGATTTTCTTATTGCTCGCCCTGGGCGCCGCTGCCTGCAGCGACTCGAACGGCCTGGCCGACGCCAGCGTTGCCAACGTCGAGCGTACCGACACCCTCTGGGCCCTCGTGGGCACCCCGGTTTCCACACCCAGCGGCTATTCGGTGGAGGGGAGCCGGCGAGTGCGGACCGATCTCTCGGTAAATTTCGACTTCGCGTACAATGTCGAGACCCAGGGAGAGCACGTCTTCCTGCCGCGTGCGGCTCTGGGCATCGACACCGCGAACGCGGCAAAGCCCGGGTTCCAGATCAGGAATGAGGGCTTTGAGGCCATCACCCTCGCGCCCAGCAACGGCTACATCACCGATGTTCCGGTGCCGATCACCGTGGGCCAGCGGTATGTCGTGCGGAGCCGGGTGACCTGCCAGATCGGTGTCCCCAAATACGCCAAGATGGAGATCCTGTCCTTCGACGAGCTAACCCGGATCGTCTCCTTCAGGATTTTGACCAACGACAACTGCGGGTTCAAGAGCCTCGAACCCGGTCTTCCAAACCGGTAAGTGTGATCGATCTCAAGCGACTCCGGCAGGATCCGGCCGGCAGCCGCGCCAGCCTGATGCGACGCGGCGATCCGTCGCTCGCAACGACTATCGATGCCATACTCGAGCTCGACCACCAGCGCCGCGAGCTGCTGGTGCGGGTCGAAGCGCTGAAGGCTGAGCGCAACTCGGCAAGTGATGAGGTCGCCAGGCGGAAGCGGGCCAAGGAATCCGCCGCCGACCTCATGGAGCAGCTCAAGGCGTCGGGTGAGGAGGTCAAAATACTCGATACCCGGCTCCGGGAGATCGAGACGGCGCTGGATGAGCTGGCCCTGACTATTCCCAACTTTCCCCACGACCTGACGCCCGACGGCGACGCATCGGCCAACCGGCTGTTGCGCTCGTGGGGCAGTCCGCCGGTGCTCGACTTCGTCGCGAGGCCCCACTGGGAGCTGGGGGCATCTCTGGGACTCCTGAATCTGGCGGCCGGCGTCAAAGTGGCCGGCTCCGGCTTTCCGCTCTTTACTGGGATGGGAGCCAGGCTGGGGCGCGCGTTGGCCAACTTCATGCTCGACCTGCATACGCGGGAACATGGCTACCTGGAGATTGCGCCTCCGTATCTGGTCAACCGAGCGACCCTCACCGGCACCGGCCAGCTGCCCAAGTTCGCCGAAGAGGTGTACGCGTCCCCGGCGGATGATCTGTTCCTCATCCCCACGGCGGAGGTGCCGGTCACCAACATCCACCGGGACGAGATCCTCGAGGCCACTGCGCTGCCGGCAAACTATGTGTCCTACACTCCGTGCTTCCGACGCGAGGCCGGCTCCGGCGGGAAGGACACGCGCGGGCTTATCCGGGTACATCAGTTCGATAAGGTGGAATTGGTGCGCCTCGTGCGGCCAGAGGATTCACCGGCGGAGCACGAGCGAATCACCAGTCATGCCGAGACGGTGCTGCAACGTCTGGAGTTGCCCTACAGAGTTGTAGAGCTCGCGGCGGGCGACACTGGATTTGCCAGCGCCCGGACCTACGATATCGAAGTGTGGGCCGCCGGGGTCGGTGCCTGGCTCGAGGTCTCCAGCTCGAGCACCTTCACCGATTTCCAGGCCCGCCGGGCGAACATCCGGTACCGGCCAGCGCCCAAGGCCAAGCCCGAGTTCGTCCACACGCTCAACGCTTCGGGCGTTGCCTTTCCCCGCACGATTGTCGCCCTTCTGGAGAATCACCAAGCGGCCGACGGGTCGGTGCGGGTGCCTGAGGCGCTGGTACCGTATCTCGGCGTCGACCGCCTGACCCCAGGTGCGTAGCGAATCGCTTCAGCGCCTCGCGCCCAGGATGGTCGTGGCGCTAGTGGCTCTGCTGGCCGGTTTGAGCCTGGGCACCGGGGTTCTGATCTTTCGCCACTTCAAGGCCGATGCGTCGGCCACCAGCCGGCTCTACTCCGGGGTATTCGGCGGCCTCAACAACCCGCGCGCCGGGGCCGAAGCCGAGGCGCTGCTTCGTCTCGGCGAGCAGGTCCGGTCGCTCGGATTGCCGCTGGTAGTGACCGACACCACTGGCCGCGTGACTGCGGCGGCAAACCTTCCGTTCGACGCGCCGCTCGACGATCCCCGGGTAAAGCTCTACGCTGCCCGGCTCGATCGGCAGAACCCACCGATCACCGATGCCGCCGTGGGAACGGTCCACTACGGTCCGCTGCCGGCTCAGCGGAATCTCACTGCGCTGGCCTTACTGCAGGGCCTCACCATCGCAGCCATGGTCGGGGTGGCGGTTTTCGCGTACCGGAGCGCCATGTCGGCTCAGCGCGACCGGCTTTGGGTGGCCATGGCCCGGGAGGCGGCGCATCAGATGGGCACCCCCCTTACCAGCCTTCAGGGCTGGATCGAACGAGTCCGTAACCGGGCCACCCCACCGCCGGATCTGGCTGATCACCTGAGCGCCGATGCCGAAAGGCTCGACCGGGTGGCGCAGCGATTCGAGCGGATCGGCAACCCGGCCAAGCGCGAGCCCATCGGATTGGGTGCCCTGGCCGATCGGGTCGCCGGATACTTCCGCCCTCGGCTCCCTCGGCACGCCAACATGATCGATCTACGGGTGGAGGCACCTGGCGCGGGTCCCACGGTCCTCGGGGATGCCGTGCTGCTGGAGTGGGCGCTGGAATCGTTAGTAAAGAACGCGATTGATGCCCTGCAGGGCAGATCCGGCGCGATTATTCTGCGAATCGGGGCGGAGGACGATATGGGAGCGATTCGGGTCATCGATGACGGTCCTGGTATTCCCAAGGAGCTCCGGCGCACGCTGTTCGAGCCGGGCACGACCACAAAGCGGGGTGGCTGGGGCATCGGGCTCGCACTCTCCCGGCGCGTGGTCGAGGATGCCCATGGGGGCGCGCTGATGCTGGAGCCGACTGAAAAAGGAAGCTGTTTCGTTATGCGCGTTCCATTGGCCGCACGAACCTCATGATCGATGCGTCGGAGCAAGCCTTGGAGCACGCCCTCAACCCTGCCCAGCGCGAAGCAGTGGAGCATGTGCATGGACCTCTGCTGGTGCTGGCGGGAGCCGGCTCCGGCAAGACTCGGGTCCTGACCATGCGAATTGCCGCCCTGATCGACCGACATGGCGTGCCCCCAGAGCGGATTTTCGCTGTGACCTTCACCAACAAGGCCGCGGGCGAGATGAAGCACCGGATCGGCCAGCTGCTCAACCGCGATCCGTCCGGCCTGTGGATCGGCACCTTCCACTCGCTTTCCGCGCGGCTGCTCCGCCGTGAGGCCGAGCTGTTGGGGTTCAGCCGCCAGTTCACCATCTACGACGAGGACGATCGGCTGAGCCTGATCAAGCGGCTCATGGATCAGCGGGGCCATTCAGTGAAGCAGTTTCCGCCCAAGGCGGTGCAGTCCCTCATCTCCGCCGCGAAGAACCGGATGGTGCCGCCGTCGGAGCTCGCCTCGGGCTCACCATTCGACCGTCTGGTCGAGGTAGCGGCGGAGATCTACTCGGCGCTGGGCCCGGCGCTGAAGGCGGCCAACGCGATGGACTTCGACGATCTGCTGCTGCACCCGCTGACGCTCTTCCGGGAACATCCCGAACGGCTGCGGGCCTACCAGAGCCGATTCAACTTCATCCTGGTGGACGAGTTCCAGGACACCAATCGGGCCCAGTACGATTTGATCCGACAGCTGGGTGCCCACGGAAACGTGGCCGCGGTGGGAGACGATGATCAGTCGATCTACGGCTGGCGCGGGGCGGACGTGCGCAACATGCAGCAATTCCTCAAGGACTTTCCCGGCACCAAGCTGGTTCGCCTGGAAGAGAACTACCGCTCGACCCAGGTGGTTCTCGACGCCGCGAATGGCGTGATCGCCGAGAACAGCGGCCGTATCGGCAAGACACTCACCACCCGGCGCCGTGGTGGGGAAACGGTCACCCTGGTGGCCGCAGCCGACGAACGGGACGAGGCGGAATGGGTGGTCCGAGAGCTCCAGAAGCGGAGTGCCGCGGCCGACTGGCAATACAGCGAAATGGCCATCCTCTACCGCACCAATTCGCAGTCACGCGCGCTGGAAGAGGCGTTCCGGCGGGCTGGAGTACCGTATCGCCTCATCGGTGCGATCAGCTTTTACGATCGCCGCGAGGTCAAGGATCTGCTGGCCTATCTGCGCCTGGTGAGCAATCCCTCCGACGATGAGGCGTTCCTGCGCGCCGTTGCGGTTCCTCGGCGGGGCTTGGGAGAGACCAGCCTCGCGACCCTGGGCCAGGCTGCCACACAGTGGGGCAAGTCGCTGCTCGACACCGCTCGCATCGCCGATCGGGTCCCGGAGCTCCGACCCAACGTGCGTCAGGCCTTTACCAACTTTGCCGGCCTCATCGACGGAGCGGTGCAGAAGCGGGAGGTCGCGCCGGCCGATCTACTCGAGCACCTCATCCGCGCCATCGACTATGAGGCGGTACTGCACGCCGAGGGTCCGGAAGGGGCTGATCGGTGGGAGAATGTGCGCGAACTGGTGGCGAGCGCGGCCAATTGGTCGGAAGTGGTTGTAGTAGACGCAGAGAGTGGCGAGACCCCCTTGGAGCGTTTCCTCGCGGAGGCGGCGTTGCTCTCCGCAGTCGACAAGGAAGTGGGAGAAGATCAGGGGGTCACGCTCATGACCCTGCACACTGCGAAGGGGTTGGAATGGCCCGTCGTCGTCATGACGGGGCTCGAGCACGGCCTGTTCCCCCTGGCCCGAGCCGAGGAACAACCTTCCGGTCTGGAAGAGGAGCGCCGGCTTTGCTATGTCGGGCTCACCCGCGCCAAGGACAAGCTCTACCTGACCTGGGCTCGAGCTCGGCGGAGGGGTGGAGAGCTGAGGCCGGGCATCGTCTCTCACTTTCTCCGGGCAATTCCTCCAGGCATCATTGAGGAGCGGCGCACTACGTCACTGTGGGCACCGGATTGGGGGGCAGGGCAGCGGGGCGGCGGGCGGACGGGCGGAAGGCCGGACAGGCGGTCAGACGGCACTGGATCGACAAGCTTCGGCTCCTGGGCTGGACAGGCCAACCGCCCGTCCGCCAGTCCGCCCGAAGAGGCATCCCAGGACAGTCCCCGCTACGTAAAGGGCGAGCGAGTCCGTCACCGCCGCTTCGGTGGCGGAACGATCCAGGGGCTGATGGGTACCGGGCGGGACCTCAAGGTATCGGTGGCCTTCGATGACGAGGAGGTTGGCGT
>JBDTUV010000176.1:0-5825 GCA_040007575.1 Gemmatimonadales bacterium | reverse complement strand
GCCCTTCGCATTCTGATCCTTGAAGACGTGCCGATGGACGCCGAGCTCGTGGAGTACGAGCTGAGGCGCGCCAGCATCCCTTTCTGATCCCAGCGGGTGGACAGCCGCGACGGATTCCTGCATGCATTGGAGGAGTTCGGTCCTGACCTGATCCTGTCCGACTATACCCTCCCCCGGTTCGACGGTATGACAGCTCTCTCCCTGGCCAAGGAGCGGGCCCCCAGCATCCCCTTCTTGATCGTGACTGGCTCGGTCAACGAGGAAACTGCCGTCGGTTGCATGAAGGCCGGCGCCACGGACTACCTCCTCAAGAGCAACCTCGCCCGGATCGGGCCGGCCATCGAAGCCGCGCTCGAGCGCTCGCGAGCCCATGCCGAGAAGGTCCAGGCGGAGACCGCCCTGGCCGCCAGTGAGAGGCGGTTCCGCTCGCTGGTTCAGAACTCATCCGATCTCGTCACTATTCTGGCCCCCGATGGCACCATTCTCTATGCCAGCGACTCGGCCGAGCGAATCGTGGGGTATACGCCCCGCGACCTGGTCGGCAGCAGCCTGCTGTCATACCTCGACGGTGGCGGCGTGCAGACCGTGCGTGAGATGCTCCAGAACGGCAACGGCAGAACCAACGGCTCCGGACCGATCGAGTTCTGTTTGCGGCGGGCGGACGGATCCCCGGTATGGCTGGAGGCGGTCGGGACCAACCTGCTGACCGACGCCACCATCAGGGGAATCGTGTTGAACGCACGGGACGTGAGCGAGCGTAAACGGGCCGATCGAGAGCTTCGGGAGAGCGAGGAGCGTTATCGCGACCTGTTCGACAATGCAAGCGATCTGGTGTGCATGGCGACACCGGACGGCTCGCTCCTGTACGTGAACCAGGCTTGGCAGGAAGGCACTGGGTACGGCGAGGCAGAGATCGGCCGCATGCAGTTGCTCGACCTGGTGCATCCGGACAGCCGTGCGTATTACAGCCTGGTGCTCGACCGGGTGTTGCAGGGTGAAAGGCTCGACCACGTCGAACTGGTCTTCGTGCCCAAGTCGGAACCGCCCATTACTGTCGAGGGCAACCTCAGCTGCACCTTCAAGGACGGGCAGCCCTCGGTGGTACGCGGCATCTACCGGGACGTCACCGAGCGAAAGCGGGTCGAAGAGCAGCTACGTCGGGCGGAAAGGATGCAGGCCGCCGGTAAGCTTGCAGGTGGTGTGGCGCACGAGGTGAACAACATGATGACCGGGGTGATCGGGTTCAGTGAATTCCTGCTTCGAAGCCTGGAAGAGGGAGATCCTCGCCGCGACGACGTCCATGAGGTCATCAGAGCGGGCACCCGTGCCGCGGATGTGACCCGCCAGCTCCTGGCCTTCACCCGCCAGCAGTTCCTCCAGCCGCAGGTGCTGGATGTTAACGCTGTGGTCAGTGACCTGGAGAAGATGCTCCGCCGGTCGCTGGGCGAGGACCACGTCCTGGAGCTCAACCTCTCGCCCGACGCCGGGCAGCTCCGGGCCGATCGGGGGCAGCTGGAGCAGGTGCTCATCAATCTTGTGCTCAACGCGCGTGACGCGATGGCCCGCCATGGGCGGGTCACCATTGAGACCGGGCCCGCCATCTGGGACGAAGTGTATGCCCAGCGGCACGATGGAGTGGAACTTCCGCTCGGCGCGTACGTGATGCTGGCGGTGAGCGATACCGGGTGCGGCATGGAGCCGGAGGTGCAGGCCCGCATCTTCGAGCCGTTCTTCACCACTAAGGCCATCGGCCAGGGCACCGGCCTGGGTTTGTCGACTGTCTACGGCATCGTCAAGCAGAGCGGTGGCTTCGTGTGGGTCTACAGCGAACCGGCCGAGGGCAGCGTCTTCAAGATCTACCTGCCGGCTGCCCAGGCGCTGCCACTGGAGGAACCGCCGGGTGAAGCGCAGGTGACACCGGAGGGTGGATCAGAGACGATCCTCGTCATCGAGGACGAGGACGTGGTGCGGAATCTGGCTAGCAGGGGGCTCAGAGATCAGGGGTATTCGGTCATCGAGGCCCGCAATGGCGCCCAGGCCCTGGCACACATCGAGCAGCACCCTGGAACCGTCGACCTCGTCATCTCCGATGTGGTGATGCCCGAGATGGGGGGACGAGAGCTGGGAGAAAGCCTGGCTCGGGTCGAGCCCAGCCTGCCGGTGCTCTTCATCTCGGGCTACACCGGCGAGGACGTGGTTCAGCGGGGCCTGCTCGATCCAGGCGCCCCGTTCCAGCAAAAGCCATTCACTCCGGCCGGCCTGGCCACCAAGGTCCGGGCGATGCTGGATCAGCACGCCCACGCTCGCAGGCAGGGCTGATCAAGCTTTCTGGGCCTTCGCCTCTACGTCAGCCGATCGAAATTCAAGGTGGTCTGCCCTGATGGTCATGAAGCCACGCGGGGTAGCCAGGCGTGCGAGTCGCTCACCCGCCATGTTCACCATGCGCTGGGTGACACCTGGGAAGACCGGGATGACCTGATACCAGGCCTTGGAATCCAGATCCATATACCTCCGCTTGTGCTCCTCTCTCAGACGTGCCTGCACAGACATCCCCTCTCCTCGCCGACGTGTCGGCAGGTTGAGACTGGGTTGCGGCTACCGTCAGGGGGACGGACGTACAGCCTGATGTATCGGGGGAACCCTTAGGGCGCATGGAATGTAGCGAATAGAGAAAGGGCGGGAAAGGCGGTAGGGACTAAGGCGGTAGGTAACTCGGCGGTCACCCTTCCGCCCCTTTCCGCCCCTGTATCTACCGCCCGCTAGTATGCTGGTGGATCGCTCGCAGGGAAGGACTCGATGGAGCCCTCGTCCACTCGCCCGGACCCGGATGGAGGGGCCGTCGGCACGGAGGGGGCGCTGCTGATCGGTCGGGGTTTCTGGCGACCTGAAAGCAGCTGCCGGAGGACGTACTGAAGGATCCCTCCGTGCTGGTAGTAGAGTACTTCCTGCGGTGTGTCGATCCGAATGGTGACGGTGAAGTCGGTGGTCGAGCCATCCTCCTTCCTCGCCCGCACGCGAAGGTTGCGGCCGCTCGCGAAGCCGGTGGCGATCGCCCTGGTAAGCCCTTCGAGGTCGAAAAACTCGCGCCCGGTGAGTCCAAGCGTGTCGGACGACTCGCCCGGCGCAAACTGCAGCGGCAGAATCCCCATTCCGACCAGGTTCGAGCGATGGATTCGCTCATAGCTCTCGGCGATGACCGCGCGGATCCCCTGCAGCGCGGGGCCCTTGGCTGCCCAGTCACGGCTCGACCCCGAGCCGTACTCCTTGCCCGCGAGCACCAGCAGCGGAGTGCCGTCGGTCTGGTACCGCATCGCGGCATCGTAGATCGACAGGACCTCGCCGGTGGGGAGATAGGTGGTGACCCCGCCCTCGGTGTTCGGGGCCAGCCTATTCCGGATCCGGGTGTTGGCGAACGTACCCCGGACCAGCACCTCGTGATTGCCGCGGCGGGACCCGTAGGAGTTGAAATCGGCGAGCACCACCCCCTGTCCTGTCAGGTACCGCCCCGCCGGCGAGTCCTTCTTGATGCTGCCAGCCGGTGAGATGTGGTCGGTGGTAACGCTGTCGCCCAGGAGCGCGATTACCCGGGCTCCCCTGATCTCCGCGACCGCTTTAGGGCTTTCCTTGGACATCCCCTCGAAGTACGGCGGCCGCCGCACATAGGTGGATGCCGGAGACCACTCGAAGCGATCTCCTTCCGGCACCTCCAGCGCGCTCCATCGCTCATCGCCCGCGAATACAGCGGCGTAGCTCCGACGGTACATGTCCGACTGAATAGCGGAGGTGAGCGTCTTTTCTACCTCGGCCGAGGTGGGCCAGATGTCGCGCAGGTAGACCGGCACGCCCTTCTGGTCGTGACCCAGCGGCTCGTGAAGCAGGTCGATGTCGATCCGTCCCGCCAGGGCGAACGCCACCACCAGCGGCGGCGACATCAGGTAATTGGCCCGGACATCCGAGTTGATCCGTCCCTCGAAGTTCCGGTTGCCCGAGAGCACGGAGCAGGCGACCAGGTTCCGGCGCTGAATCGCATCGGAGATTTCCATCGGGAGCGGTCCCGAATTGCCGATGCAGGTGGTGCATCCGTAGCCCACGACGTTGAAGCCGAGCTGGTCGAGATAGGGTGTGAGGCCAGCGCGGTCATAGTAATCGGAGACCACCTTGGAGCCCGGCGCGAGCGAGGTCTTCACCCACGGCTTTCTCTCCAGGCCGCGTTCGACCGCCTTCTTGGCCAGGAGACCGGCGGCGAGCATCACCGACGGGTTGGAGGTGTTGGTGCAGCTGGTGATCGCCGCGATCACTACCGAACCATGATCCAGGACCTCGGTGGCGTCCTCCAGCATTACCGCATGCGCGGCAGGCGACTGGGATGATCCCTCTCCCCAGACGCCGACCGCGGCCAGCCCTTGAGCGGGCCCTTTGGCGCCGTCCTTCCCGGGAGGAGCGCTATCGGTGGGCAACAGGCTGGGAAGCGCCTCCTGGAACGCCCGCTTCGCATCGAAGAGCCGGATCCGGTCCTGGGGCCGGCGCGGTCCCGCGATGCTGGGCTCCACACTCGACAGATCCAGCGTCAGCGTGTCGGTGAACACCGGCTCGGGCGAGGCCGCCGAGTGAAACAGCCCCTGCTCCTTCATGTAGGCCTCGACCAGCGCCACGCGCTCCTCGGACCGTCCGGTGAAGCGCAGGTACTGCAAGGTGACTTCGTCCACCGGGAAGATGGCGCAGGTGGCGCCGTACTCCGGTGACATGTTGCCGATGGTGGCGCGATCGGCCAGCGCCAGACTGCTCAGGCCGGGGCCGAAGAACTCCACGAACTTGCCGACTACCCCCTTGCGACGGAGCAGCTCGGTGACAGTCAGGACCAGGTCAGTGGCGGTGGCACCCTCGGGCAGCCGGCCCTCCAGCCGGAAACCCATGACCTCCGGTATCAGCATCGAGACCGGCTGGCCCAGCATCGCGGCTTCGGCTTCGATCCCGCCCACGCCCCAGCCGAGCACCCCCAACCCGTTGATCATCGGCGTATGCGAGTCGGTGCCGACCAGGGTATCGGGATAGGCCTGGGGCATCGATCCCGCCGGCGCATGCGGGTTCTCGTCCGACGTGAACACCACCCGCGCCAGGTACTCCAGGTTGACCTGATGGACGATGCCGGTATTGGGTGGAACGACCCGGAAGTTCTCGAACGCCCGCTGACCCCACCGCAGGAACTGGTAGCGCTCACGATTGCGCTGGTAGTCGAGGTCCACGTTGGTGGCGAAGGCCTGAGGCGTGCCGAAGGCATCCACCTGCACGGAGTGGTCAACGACCAGCTCCACCGGCTGTAGCGGATTGATCCGGCTGGGGTCGCCGCCCAGATCTGCCATGGCATCTCGCATGGCGGCGAGGTCCACCACCGCGGGCACCCCGGTGAAGTCCTGTAGCAGGACGCGAGCGGGGGTGAAGGCGATCTCGCGGGCCAGGCCGCTGCCGGGCGACCAGCGCGCCAGCGCCTCGACGTCCTCGGCGGTGACGATGACGCCGTCCTCGGTGCGCAGCAGGTTTTCGAGAAGGATTCGCAGCGAGTACGGCAGGCGGTGAACGTCGATCCCGGCCCGCGTGAGAGCGTCCAGCCGGAAGATCTCGAAGGTCCGCCCGCCGACCTTCAAGGTGGACCGGGCTCCGAATGTGTTGGTCATGACGTAAAGTAAGCCGAAGATTCCGGTCGCGGCATTGGGGCAGGAGATGTTGCCGGACTGCGGCCGCTCATTGACGCGCTCCCGAGAGACCACGTTCTGACCGCATCTCTGCCGATGGCTGACCCGCTGCGCCGCTGCGCCGACACTGCCGCG
>JBDTUV010000175.1:0-5834 GCA_040007575.1 Gemmatimonadales bacterium | reverse complement strand
TGCGGGTGCTGGTGACCACGGCACGGGCAACCGCCGAGCGAACCCTGCTGCCGGCGGCGCTCGATCGCCTTCGCCTCACGCTGGCCGTGGGAGACCGGCGGCCTCCCGCCGACGTGGCCCGGGCGCTCGAGACCATGGGCTACAGGCGGGTGCCGACAGTCACCGAGGTGGCCGAGTTCAGCATTCGCGGTGGCATCCTGGATGTGTACGGGTTCGGCATGGCGGGTCCTGCCCGGCTGGAGTGGTGGGGAGATGACATCTCCTCGTTGCGTGGATTCGACCTCACCACGCAGCGCTCGCTCCAGGAGCTGAGCGGGGTGACGGTCTTGCCGATCAATACTCAGGCCGTAAGAGAGGAGGCCGACGGGCAGGCAGACGGACGGACGTCCGTCCGCCGCACCCTCCTGGAGCTCCTCCCCACCGATACCATCGTCATCGAGGAGGCGTTCGGGCCCGATCTCGACGAGGTGACCCGGGCGTGGAACGAAGCAGAGCACCACCTGGAGGTCGCCCGCCGGCTGGGCGAGCAGGTGCCGAGTCGTGACGCCATCTTCGAAGGGCCCGATGAGTGGCGCTCGCACATCGAAGCCTTTCCCCGGCTGGTGCTGCGGGCCGAAGCGACCGACCTGCAGTTCGGGTTCTTTCCTCCGGAGCGCATCGACCGGGATCTCAACCGGCTCCGCGCGTTGCTCGGCTCGCATCCTCCCAGTTTGATCCTGTGCGACAACGAGGGGCAGCTCGAGCGCCTGGAAGAGCTGCTCGAGGAGGGGTCGCGCTTCCGCACGGGAGCGATGCTGGCGATTGGGGCCCTGGACGGTGGGTTCGTGATGCCCTCGCTGCGAGTGCTCACGGATCACGAAATCTTCCGGCGGGCCCGCCGGCTGCGCCGCCCCCGTCGCTACCGCCAGGCGGCGCCTTCCGCGGCCACCGGCGCGCTGACCTATGGGGACTACGTCGTCCATCTCGAGCACGGCATCGGGATATACCGCGGCATCCAGACCATTACCGTCGGAGAGTCCACCCTGGAGGTGGCGATTGTCGAGTACGAAGGCGGCGATCGGCTCAACGTGCCGCTGTATCGCCTCGACCAGCTGGAGCGCTACCGGGCCGCGGGTGAAGACGGCGACCGTCCCCCGCCCCGGATTCACCGACTCGGCGGTACCAGCTGGCAGCGGGTGCGGGAGAAGACCCGCCAGGCAATCAAGCAGATGGCCGCCGAGCTGCTGGACCTCTATGCCCGGCGCAAGGTCACCGGCGGCTACGCCTTCCCGCCGGACTCGAAGTGGCAACGTGAGCTCGAGTCCAGCTTTCTCTACGAGGACACTCCCGACCAGCGCAAGGCGACGGAGGACCTCAAGCGCGACATGGAGCAGCCGAAACCCATGGACCGGTTGCTGGTAGGAGATGTGGGCTACGGCAAGACGGAGATAGCCGTGCGAGCCGCATTCAAGGCAGTACAAGGCGGCAAGCAAGTCGCGGTGCTGGTGCCCACCACCATTCTGGCGGAGCAGCATGGTCGCACCTTCATCGAGCGGCTGGCCGACTTCCCCGTGAAGATCGAGGTTCTCTCCCGCTTTAGAACGGCCAAGGAACAGAAGGCGGCGCTCGCCCGGCTGGCGTCGGGGGAGATCGACGTGGTGATCGGCACCCATCGGCTGCTGTCCAAGGATGTGGTCTTCAAGGACCTCGGTCTCCTGGTGGTAGACGAGGAGCACCGGTTCGGCGTGAAGCACAAGGAGCGGCTCAAGGCGCTTCGACTCTCGGTGGACGTGCTGACTCTCACCGCGACTCCGATTCCGCGGACGCTTCATCTCTCGCTCGCGGGGCTTCGGGACCTGACCCTGATCGAGACCCCGCCCCGCGACCGCTCTCCGATCCTGACTTTTGTCGAGCCATGGGATGATGCACTACTGGAGGAGGCGTTCGCGCGGGAGATCGATCGGGGAGGCCAGGTGTTCGCGGTGCACAACCGGATCGAGACCATCGACACCATTGCCGCCAAGGTGCAGTCACTCGCCCCCAGGGCCCGGGTGGGGGTGGCGCACGGCCAGATGGCTGCGGACAAGCTGGAGGAGGTGATGCGCCGGTTCGTGGCAGGCGAGGTCGACATCCTGGTCTCGACCATGATCGTCGAGTCAGGCCTGGACGTGCCTAACGCCAATACCATGGTCGTCCACGACGCCCACCGCTTCGGCCTGGCCCAGCTCTATCAGCTGAGGGGTCGGGTGGGCCGCAGCCACCGGCGAGCCTACTGCTATCTGCTGGTCCCCGATACCATCGATGCCGACGCCGAGGAACGACTCAAGGTGCTGGAGCATCATACTGACCTGGGAGCGGGGTATCGCATCGCTCTCAAGGATCTCGAGCTCCGGGGCGCGGGCAATCTGCTGGGCGCCGAGCAGTCGGGGCATGCGCAGGCGGTAGGCTTCGACCTCTACCTGCGATGGCTGGAGGAGACGGTGCGAGCGCTCCGGGGGCAGGGCACCATCGAGCAGCCGGCACCTCCCGAAGTGGTGCTCGACCGGTCAGCCCACCTGCCGGACGGGTACATACCCGATGACGACGTCAAGCTGGATCTGTACCGGCGACTGGCGCGAGCCGCCGAGTCCGGCGAAATTGATGGGCTGCGAGACGAACTGCGTGAGCGCTTCGGTCCCTTGCCGGACGCAGCTGAGACGCTGCTGGACATGGCCCGGCTTCGGGTCATGGGGGCGGCCCTGGGGCTTCAGAATGTGCTGGTGCGGGGAGACGAGGCGCGCCTCACCTTCCGAGCGGGGACCCAGCCAAGGCTGGCGGGGCTCACCTCAGCACTCGATGACGTGCAGCTGGCCGCGGAGGTCAGGCGCACGGTACCGCTCTCGCTCCGCCTGATGCGTCTCGGCGGCGAGCCGATTGTCCCCGCGCTCGTGCGGGCATTACGTAAGGCTTTATAGGGGTCGAGGGTCTAGGGTCGAGGGTCTACGTCGTGATTCTGGATCTAACCCCATCCTAGACTCTAGACCCTGGACTTTCGACTTCCTTTCAACTCAACCGGAGTACCAATGGGCCGTTCCGCGCTATTCTCGCTGCTCCTGCTAGCCGCCGTTCTGACCGGTTGTGACCGCTTCCGTGACCTGTTCTCCGCCCACGCAGACGTGGCGGCGGAAGCCGGCAACCAGCAGTTGTCTGCCGAGCGGCTGGCAGAGGTCCTCAGCGGGGGCAAGGGCATCAAGCCCAACTACGAGACGGCAAACTTCGTGTCGAACATCTGGATCGACTACGCCCTGTTTGCCCAGGCGGCGGCCGGAGGCAAGCTTCCGACGGACTCAGCGGGCATTGCCCAGGCGGTCTGGCCCGAGATGGCAGAGTTGAAGGGGAATCACTGGCATGATACGCTGCTGGCACGCAGGTCCAACTTCTCTCCTGGTGCCGCGGACAGCGTGTACGAAGCTGACAAGGTCCGCCTTCTGCAGCACATACTCTTCCGGGTGGAGCCTAGCGCAAAGCCGGAAGTCAAAACGGCCGCCCGCAAGAAGGCGTCGAGCGCCCTGGCGCGGGTGAAGCAGGGGACGGACTTCGGCGCTCTGGCCTCTCAGGTCTCGGAGGATCCGGGAAGTCGAATAGACCTCGGATTCCTGCCTGCCAGTCCGAAGGGAAAATTTGTCGCCGCTTTCGATAGCGCTGGATGGAGTCTGGCACCCGGGGCAGTGAGCGGAGTGGTCGAGACGCCGTTTGGATACCATATCATCAAACGGCCCACCCGCGATGCGGCTCGGGAGCGGATTACGGCGTACCTGGCCCAGAGTGCGGGCAGCCGGATGGACTCGATTTACATGGATAGCATGGCGACTACCAAGCAAATCAAGGTTGTGCGGGGCGCGCCGGCCGCCATGAGAGCGGCGGGCGAGGACCCCGACGCCGCCAGGCGCTCCAAGAAGACGCTGGTGAGCTACAAGGGTGGCGAGCTCACGGTGGGCGACTTCATGCGATGGGTGCAGGCACTACCCCCACAGTACATCGCGCAGCTGAAGCAGGCCGATGACAGCACCCTCACTCATTTCGCCAGGATCCTGACCCAGAATGTCCTGCTGCTCCGCCAGGCCGATTCCGCCGGAGTCGGCGTGACGCCCGAGGAGTGGCAGGGGCTGCAAGGGCGCTACCGGGGTCAGCTCGATACCCTGCGGGCCGAGATGGGTCTCGACGAGGCGAGTCTCGGCGACTCCAGCGCGGCTAAGGACGACCGGAGCAAGGTCGCGGCGCTGAAAGTCGATGAGTATTTCGACCGCCTTATCGCCGGCAAGACCCGCCTGCGTCCGATCCCTTCCGCCCTCGCCACACTCCTCCGGGAGCGCTCCAGCTATCGGGTGAACAACGCCGGACTCAGTCAGGCCATCGAGTTGGCCGAGGCCGCAAGCAAGAAAGCCGACTCCACCAAGGCGGCCACCGGTCCGCTGCAGAGGGCGCCGGGCCCTCCGCCTATTCCTGGAGTCTCGCCGGGCGCCGCCGCGCCGCCGCAGACGACCCCGGCACCACGGCAGCCGGCCGCACGGCGCGACACCGCAACGCCGGCCCCACGTCGAGATACCGCCGCGCCGGCCCCGGGACGCGACACCGCGCCGGCCTCGAGCCGAGACACGGCGACACCGGCCGCAGGCGGCGACACAGCAGCAACGAAGGCGACCAATTGACCATACGGAGCGGCAGGAATCACCGGCTGTTGGCAGTTGCCATGCTGGCGTTGGCGCCGCTGGCGGGTGCGAGTCTCGCCGCGCAGGACAGCACGTCGGCGGCCACCGCCGATACCACTCGCGTCGCGGCCGACACCAACCGAGCTCCCAGCAGGGAAGCCGTGGCCACGGCGGGACCCGACACCACGTTCATGGTCGATCGGGTGCTCGCGGTGGTGGGTAACCGCCCCGTGCTGGCCTCCCAGGTAGAGGAAGAGATTTTTTCGCGGGAGTCACAGGGGGCCAAGCTGCCCACTGATCCGCAGGGCCACGAGGCCGCGCGACAGCAGATCGTCTCGTCGATCATAGACGAGGAGCTGCTGGTGCAGCAGGCCCAGCGTGATACCTCCATCAAAGTGACCGACGAGGAGATCGCGAGCGGAGTCGAGGAACAGGTGCGGAAGGTGCGCGGCAACTTCTCCTCCGAAGTGGAGTACCGTGCCGAGTTGCAGAAGGCCGGGTTCCAGACTCCGGAGGAGTACCGCCGGTGGCTGAGCGATCAGCAGCGGCGTGCCGCATTTCAGAACCGCCTGGTCGAGAAGCTGCGCGGCGAGGGCAAGCTCAAGGCGGTCTCACCCACGGAGAAGGAGATGAAGCAGTTCTTCGATGAGCAGCGGGCCAGCCTCGGCAACCGGCCGGCAACGCTCTCCTTCCGGCAGGTCGTGATCTCTCCCAAACCGTCGCCCGCGGCGAAGGCACGCACCAAGGCACAGGCTGATTCGATCGTGCTCGAGCTTCGCCGGGGCGGCGACTTCGCCACCGCCGCGCGCCGCTTCTCCCAGGACCCGGGCTCGAAGGAGGCCGGGGGGTCGCTGAACTGGTTCCGCCGGGGCGTGATGGTGCCGGAGTTCGAGCGGGTTGCGTTTGGGCTCAAGCCCGGAGTCGTGTCCGATCCGGTCGAGTCGCCGTTCGGCTACCACATCATCCAAGTCGAGCGCGCACAGCCCGCCGAGATTCAGGCAAGACACATTCTGCTGGTGCCTGAAGTCGACTCGGCTCACGTGGACAGCGCCCGGGCCACGGCTGAAGCGGTGCGAAAGGCGCTAGTAGCCGGCGCCCCGTTCGATTCGCTGCAGCGACGTTATCATGATCCATCAGCCGAGCGCGAGGCGGAAAGCGTCCCGATCA
>JBDTUV010000174.1:0-5854 GCA_040007575.1 Gemmatimonadales bacterium | reverse complement strand
CGATTCTACTCCGCTAGATTCTCGCCATCCAAAAGCGCACCGACCTGCCCGGACCAGTCCGCGACGATGTCGATCAGATCTGGAAAGCGGCCAAGCGCACGGCGGGGATCACACAGCAGCTGCTTGCCTTCAGCCGGCGCCAGGTGCTCCAACCGCAGATACTCGACCTCAATGCCACGGTTCGGGACCTCGAGCCAATTCTCGCGCGCACTCTGGGAGAAACCCGGGGGCTCCGGATGCATCTCTCCGCCGGCCTGGGTCAGGTCCAGGCCGATCCGGGGCAACTGGAGCAGGTCCTGATCAACCTCACGCTGAACGCCCGCGATGCCATGCGCGACCAGGGCAGGCTGACCATCGAGACCATGAACGTGGTGCTCGACGAGGCGTACGCGGCCGGCAAATCAGTGGATTCGCTGCGGCCAGGCGAGTACGCAGCCCTGGTTGTGAGCGACACCGGTCACGGGATGGACCGAGTCACGCTCGGCCGCGTCTTCGAGCCGTTCTTCACCACCAAGGGTGTAGGCCAGGGGACGGGGCTCGGGCTCTCCACCGTCTATGGCATCGTCAAGCAGAGCGGGGGCTTCATCTGGGTCTACAGCGAGCCCGGCCTCGGTACCACTTTCAAGGTCTACTTGCCGGTGGTGACTACCCCTCCCGGCCCGGTCGATACCCGAGAGCCGGCCCCACCCGCCCGCGAGAACGAGACCGTACTCGTGGCCGAAGATGAACCCATGGTGCGCGGGATCATGGCAAGAACGCTTCGAGATTGCGGCTATACCGTTCTGGAAGCGGCGGACGGTCAAGCAGCACTGGACATCCTCGAGGCCGAGGCTGGACGGGTGGATCTGATCGTGGCCGATGTGGTCATGCCTGACCTGGGCGGCCGGGAGATGGCGGCTCAGCTGGCGGAGCGGTGGCCGGAGGTGCCGGTGCTCTTCACCTCGGGGTATACCGGCATGGACGTCGTTCGTCGCGGCCTCCTCGATGAGGGCCATGAATTTGTGCAGAAGCCACTCGCCCCCGAAGCGCTGGCCCGGAAGGTTCGCGAGATGGTGGACGCCAGGGCGATCAAGCCCTGAGCGGGTGCATCGGGCACCGGTGGCGCAGGTGAGACTGGCCGGGCGGCTCGTGGCAGCTTTTCTGGCGTGCGCCACGATGAGTTGTCAGGATACCCTGAAGCCGAGCCCACCGGGCGGTGGGGTCGGCTCGATCTCCGTGGCCTATGTCTGCGACAACGATTTTGATCTCCAGAGCCTGAGTCCTACCGCCCTCACCGCCCGGTATGCGGTTGCCGGTACCCCGGAGCAGGGCGAGCTGCTCCTTTCACCCCGCTCCGGCGAGAGCACGCCCAGCACCACTCGCCTGGCTACGCTGCATCGCGGAGCTCTGCAGGTCTCCTACCGCAACGAAGAGATCGCTCCAGTCAGTAATGGAGGGGTTGCATGCGCGCCCGACTCCATGCAGGAGCCTCAGGCGACCTCAGGAGAGTGGGCCGCTCCATTTGAGTGGCCGGTCGTGGCGGTACATCTCCACCTGCTGCCGTCTGGCCAGGTACTCTCCTGGGGTCGTGTGGGAGAGCCCCAGGTCTGGGATCCGGCGACCGGCGAGTTCACGGCCGCTGTCAGTGCCACCATGCTGTTCTGCAGCGGACACGCCTTCCTGCCCGACGGACGTCTCCTGGTCACGGGCGGCCACATCAGCGATGACCATGGGCTGCCGGACGCAAACATCTTCGATGCGGCTACTCGCGGGTGGACCGCGGTGGCACCGATGGCCCGGGGACGCTGGTACCCCACCAACACGACGCTGCCTGATGGGGAGGTTCTCACGCTGGCTGGGCGGGATGAAGCGGGTGTCGAAGTCGATGTCCCGGAAGTGTGGACCGGCAATGGTTGGCGTGCGCTCGTGGGTGCCAGTCGCGAGCTTCCCTACTATCCCCGTACGTTCGTAGCGCCAAACGGCCTCGTGTTCTACGCCGGCGAGCTACCGCAGACCTCGTATCTCGATCCCGGCGGAGCAGGGGCGTGGACACCGGTTGCCACCAGCAAGTACGGCCGGCGCGATTACGGCTCCGCCGTGATGTACCGGCCCGGCCAGGTGCTGATCGTTGGGGGGAGCGACCCGCCCTCGGAAGCCCCCACGAGTACCGCCGAGGTGATCGATCTCGGTCAACCTGCGCCGGCGTGGCGATACACCGGGTCGATGGCCCACGCGCGACGCCAGCTCAATGCGACGCTCCTGCCGGACGGACGGGTACTCGCCACGGGGGGAACCAGCGCGCCGGGGTTCAGCGATCCAGCCGGAGCGGTGCATGCGGCCGAGGTATGGGACCCGACCAACGGTGACTGGACCACTTGGGCGGGGAATCACATCACCCGGGTGTATCACTCGACCACCCTGCTTCTGCCCGACGGCCGCGTTCTCCACAGCGGCAGTGGCGACGGCGTGGGACTTCCCCGGGAGGCGAACGCCGAGATTTTCTCGCCTCCCTATCTGTTTCATGGCTCCAGGCCTGCGATCACCAGTGCGCCGGACGAGCTCGGTTACGGTCAGCAGTTTGTGGTGGCTACGCCGGATGCCGGACGGGTCGTACGGGCCACCCTCGTCCGGCTGGCCTCGGTTACCCACGCTTTCGACCAGAACCAGCGGTTCCTGGACCTGTCACTCACAAGGGTGGCCGGCGGTCTCGGCCTCACCTCGCCGGCGAACGGGAATCTGGCGCCTCCGGGACACTATCTGCTATTCATTCTGAACAGCGCGGGGGTTCCTTCGCTCGCCAGGATCATCCACCTGGGATGACGACCTGGCCCCGCGCCACCCAGGGAGGACCTATGCGCGCTCATTCCGCGCTTACTTCTATATGTTGCGTAGCGGCGGCCGGCTTTCTCACATCCTGCCAGGACGCCTCCCAGTCTCCCCCCATACGTCCTGAAGCGCCGATCGCGCAGGACCCCGCGGGCAGCATGCTGGGGTCGCTCGATTTGGTCTACGTCTGCGGCAACAAGTTCCTGGCCACAAACGCCACCTCGTCGGCAGCTCAGGTCACTTACCGTGTGGTCGGCACCAGGGAGGCCGGCGGCCTCACCCTTCGCGAGGGTCCCGGTGAAGACCCGGGCTACAGTGAGACCGAGCTGGAGACGGAGAACCCCGGCGCGGTGGAGCTGTACCAGGACGACCAGCTGGTAGCGCGGAGGCAGAACCAGGGTATCCACTGCGGTATGTCGGCGACGTCGGCCTCAGTGGTGGCAGCGGGAGCCGAGGCCACCATGGGCAAGTGGACCGCCCCCTTCGCCTGGCCGATCGTAGCCGTTCACCTGCATCTGCTGCCCAACGGAAAGGTTCTGAGCTGGGGCAAGACCGGTGTTCCCCATGTGTGGGACCCGTCGACCAAGGCTTTTACGGCTTCCCCCAGTCCCTCCTGGCTGTTCTGCAGTGGACACGCGTTCCTTCCCGATGGCCGGCTGCTGGTGAACGGCGGCCACATAAGCGACGACCACGGGCTTCCGGACGCCAATTTGTACGATCCGACCGCGGCAACGTGGAGCTCCGCCCCGCCGATGGCGAAGGGACGGTGGTATCCCACCACCACCACCCTTGCGAACGGGCAGGCTGTGACCATCGCCGGCCGGGACCAGAGCGGAGCGGTCGCGGTCAGTCCGGAAGTTTGGACCGGGAGCGGCTGGCGCGCCCTGACCGGGGCCAGCCGCTCGCTTCCTTATTATCCGCGCACCTTCCTGGCGCCCAACGGCAAGGTGTTCTATGCGGGAGAGAAGCAGTCCACCTACTATCTGTCCACTTCGGGCAGCGGTTCCTGGAGCACCGTAGGCAGCCGCCGCTACGGAACCCGGGACTACGGCTCCGCGGTCATGTACGAGCCCGGCAAGGTGCTCTATGCCGGAGGCGGGCGCACCACGAATACGGCAGAGGTCATCGACCTCAACCAGGCCAGTCCGACGTGGCAGTGGACCGGGTTCATGGCCTACCCCCGGCGGCATCTTAACGCCACCATCCTCCCCACCGGCCAGGTTTTGGTCACTGGGGGAACCAACGGCACCGCTTTCGCCGACGAGTCACGCCCGGTCTACCCGGCCGAGCTGTGGGATCCGGGCACCGGAAACTGGACGACCCTGGCAAGCAATTCGGTGGTTCGGACCTATCACACTACTGCGCTGCTGCTGCGAGATGGACGCGTCCTGCTCACTGGAAGCGGCGACGGGGCTCGCACCACTCCCCAGCGGAACGCGGAGATCTTTTCGCCGCCCTACCTCTTCAAGGGAGCCCGACCCTCTATCTCCAGCTCCCCAGGCTCGGGGAGATACGCCCAGTCTTTCTTCATTGGTACGTCACAGGCAAGCACAATTGGCGCAGTCACACTGGTCCGGCTAGGCTCCGTGACCCACGCCTTCGATTCCAACCAGAGATTCAACCGGCTGTCGTTCGTTCCGGCCGTTGGAGGGCTCACCGTGACCACACCAGCGAGCGCCAATCTGGCGCCGCCGGGGCACTACCTGCTGTTCATTGTCAATCAGAATGGGGTTCCATCCAAGGGGAAAAGCTTTCGCCTCAAGTGAGTGCGGCGTCCGCCTCCGGCGTTGGGGCGGGCGTGGCGATGGTCTCCACCGGTGTCAGGGTGCCGTGCTTCCGCCCGAGCATCATCGCGGCGTCGTTCCGGTCCCGCTCCGAGCGGTAGATGGCGAAGAGAGTGGACCCCGAGCCACTCATGCGGCAGAGCAGGGGTCTGGTGGCGACCAGCGCCTCGAATGCGTCGCGTACTTCGCTATGGCGGCCGAAGACCGGAGACTCGAAATCGTTACCGGCCATCCGTGCGATGTCTCCCCATCCCGAGAGCGCATCGAGATCGAGTGCCACGGCCCCTCGGCGTCCAGCCGACTGTCTGGCGGCATCAACCCATCCGTACGCCTCAGCAGTCACAACCGCCACACGGGGCGTAAGCAGCAGCCCAGGAGCTGATGGCAGAGGCGGGAGCCGGAGCATGCGCTCGCCTCGATTCCAGGCGAGCGCGAGCGGAGCCCCGGTACAAAAAAAAGGAACATCGCTACCGAGGCGGGCGGCCAGTTGTAACAGCTCGTGCCGGGGAACCCGATCGCCGGCCAGGCGGTTCGCGGCATGCAGCGCAGCTGCCGCGTCGCTCGATCCACCCCCCAGACCTGCACGCACAGGAATCCGCTTGGTGAGGCTGAGGTGGATGGCGAACGGATGGCCCACCGCCTCCAGCACCGCTGCCGCGGCTTTTACCGCAAGGTTCTGCTCCGCCGCTCCCACATCTACGCCGGAGACCTCGATCGTCACTCCACGCCCCTCCCGCCGCTCCGCTCGTAGTGTGTCGGCCAGGCTCACCAGGCAGAGGAGGGTTTCGACGCCGTGAAAGCCATCGCTCTCGCGGGCGAGGATACGAAGCAGGAGGTTGACCTTGGCCAGGGCAGGGAGGCTGACGCTCGTCGCCGTCATGCCGGAGTCCTGGGCAGCACGCTGAATCCGTCAGGCGTCCGAGTCAGCGACCACAGGCCAAGCAAGGTGATGGGGACGAGCGTCGTGACGTGGAAGGCGATCGCGTAGGAAAAGGCCAGGCTTCCCGGTATGCCATACAGGGCCAGCACGGCAACGATGACGGCCTCGAAGGGGCCGAAGAAGCCAGGCGTCGAGGGTACGGAAATGCCCAGGATCAGGAGCCCCTGCATCAGAAGCGCCCCGGCATAGCTCACCGGGATGCCGAACGCGGCGAATCCCAGATAGAACGCCCATCCGTTGACCAACCACAGCACCAGCGACCAGAAGATCACTCCCGCGAGCCGGGCTGGAGAGCGGAGAACCGCCAAACCGTGCCGGACTCCCT
>JBDTUV010000173.1:0-5860 GCA_040007575.1 Gemmatimonadales bacterium | reverse complement strand
GCGGCCAGGACGAAGCCGGCCAGCCCCAGGTTGAGGAAGGAGATGAGGGTCACCAGTCTGAACGGCACCCGCTCCCCGGAATAGAGTGGGAGTGACTTGATGTTGAAGAGGTACACCATCAGGAGCACGGCGAGCAGAATGAGCTGGCTCCATTGGGTGTTGTCGCGGAAGAACAGGCGCAAGTCCTTGAGAATGAATTCGCGCCTCGAGGGCGGCTGAGAGCGGAGTAAACGGGTCAGGGGTCCGCGGAGAGGCCGTCGGACCTTGCGCTCCGCCCCTTCCTGCGCCTTGGAAAAGCCAAGAGGGTAAAGTCGTCGGTGGAGCAGTGCTCCCAGGGCCACCGCCACCACAGCGGCTCCCCAGAGTTTCGCCACCGGCCATGGATCCGCCACCCGAAGCAGCCAATTCATTACCATGGAGGCAGTCCACTCGCTGGGCAGGAACTCGCTGGTGGGCGTGCGGAGAACCGCGAGGTAGTCCACCAGGTTCCTGAACCCTTCCGGCTGCGCCAGCTGCTCGGGACGCAGAAAGCGAAGGCTCACCACCGCGATCACCACCGCGCCGGTCGCGATCAGACCGAGCAACTCGCGAGTCCGCCTGGCTGGAAACACATTCACCAGGACCAGAGTGAGCGCCGCTCCTGCCACGGCTGGCAGGATCAGATACGGAATGAAGGCCGCCAACGCCACGAAGGGATAGAGGAGCCCGCCCCGGTACACGATGCCATAGGCCGTGAAGATCGGCAGGGCGAGCAGCGCCACCATCCAGGAGGAGTGCACGATCGTCTCTGCCAGCTTCGCCAGATAGAGTCGCACTCCGCCCACCGGGGCCGCGACGAGCAAGTCGAGGTCCTTGGCCAGAAAGAATGTGGACAGCGCGGTGATGATGTTGGACAGCAGCAGAATCGAGAGAAACGCCAGCAGGATCACACCCAGCACCTTGCCGGCCATGAGATTGCCGATCTCCTCCACACTCCGGAAGTAGCGGAGCACCCGGAACGCAATCCCGAAGACGGCGACCCAGAAGAGCAGGGCGATGAAGCCGAGGAGCAGAAAGCGGGCGCGCGAGTCGGTGTGCTCCTCACGCGATCGGACCAGTGCGCTCCGCCACTTGGGTGTGAGCAGAGTCCACAGGTGCGGCTGTACAGGGGCGGGTCGGGGCACGCGATCAGGCGTCGAGGATGGTATCGAGCTGATGCTCCCGCATGCCGCCGGTCAGCTTGAGGAAAACCTCCTCCAGCCCGAGATCTTCCGACGAGGTCTGTTCCTGGAGCTCCGCCATGTTGCCGGAAGCCACGATCGTGCCGCCGTGAAGGATGGCGATTCTGTCGCACATCGTCTCCGCTACCTCGAGCGTATGGGTGCTCATGAGGACGGTGCCGCCCCGGTTCACGAACTGGCGGAACAGGTCCTTGAGAAGCCGGGCACTTCTGGGGTCCAGCCCGACCATCGGCTCATCGACTACGATCACCTCCGGCCGATGCACGAACGCGCTCGAGATGATCAGCTTCTGCCGCATCCCGTGGCTGTACGACTCGGTGAGCTCGTTCTTCCAGCGGCTCAGCTCGAAGAGCTCGAGCAGCTCGTCGATGCGGCGTTCCACCACGGCGCCCTGTTGGCCGTAGAGCGCGGCGGCAAAACGGAGAAACTCAGCCCCGGTCAGCTTGTCGTAGACGAAGGGCCGGTCCGGAATGAAGCCGAGTCGGGCTTTGGCTTCGAGCGGCCTGCGGTTGATGTCGATGCCACCGACTTCGACCGTACCGCTGGTCGGCCGGAGGATGCCCGCGATCATGCGAAAGGTCGTGGTCTTGCCGGCGCCATTCGGGCCAAGAAATCCGAACAGCTCTCCCGCGGGGACATGAAGATCGATCCTGTCTACTGCTGTGAACCGGCCGTAGCGTTTGGTGAGCTGGTTCAGTCGGATCACGAAATCCTCCGTACGATGGCCTCGACCAGGGCGCGATCGGCATCCCGGTCCACGACGATGCGAAGCTCGGTGGGGAATCCATTGGGCGCAGCGGGGAACGTCTCGGCCAGAAGGGTCGCTGCCTCTTCCATCGTCAGCTGGCCGGAATCCGCGCCCACCAGCGGCGTGGCGATGGTGCCCAGCTCCCAATCCGTTGCTCGCTGCCAGGCGGAAACCAGGGCCCGACGGATGATCTCGCGCCCGCTCTTCGATTCCCGATCCTGGACCACGACGTGGAGCACGAATGGGGCCGCCAGGTCTCCGCTGCCGGTCACCACGGCAGCACCCGCCTTGAGGGGGCTGGCTACCCGCCGCTGCTCGGCAAAACGCGGGCCCGCCCTCTCGTCGAGGCTGGCTATCGCAGGAGAAGCCGGACCCAGGCTCTCGTCGGCAGGACGGACGATGGCATCAACCTGGGTCCGTGCCAGGTCGTCCACGATCACGCTGATCACAGCCGGGCCAGCTCTCGGCAGCGCCGGTACATCTCCCGAGCCTCTTCCGGCAGGTTCAGCCGGTCGAGAACCCTGCCCATCAGCTGGTATGCCTTGGCGTCCTGCTGGGTTACCTGAAGGGCTCGCTCCAGGGCGCCGCGGGCGCCGGCGAGATCACCAAGTTGATTGAGACAGTCTGCCAGGTAGTAGTAGCTCTTGGGGTTGTCCGGCTGGAACTCCAGCGCGCGGTGAAAGGCGGCTGCAGCCTCTTGCACCAGGCCGCGCCGCCACAACAGCAGGCCGAGCTCGAATTGGCCGGGAGCGTGGGATGGATGGAGGCGGAGCACCCGCCGCAGGTCCGTCTCGGCTTCACGGTACCGTTGCAGCCGGCCCAGAATGGAGCCACGCAGAACCAGAAATTCGGTCTGATCAGGACTCCGGCGCAGCCCGTCCGAGAGCACCTCCACAGCGTCAGCCGCTTCCTCGAGCCGGTCCAGGAGGCGCGCCAGGTGTAGCCGGCCCTCGACATGTTCGGGTTCGAGCTCCAACAATTCGCGGTACGGGCGAACCGCTGAGCCGGGTAGCGCACCGTTTGCCAGATCGTCTGCCTGCTGGAGGCGGCGCTCGCCCGCGCTCCGATCCCGCGGCGGTGTGGCCGGCGCTTTTTCCCCACCCGCCGAGTCACCCCGAGGGACCTCGGTTCGGTCCGGTCCGCTAGGTGGGTCTGGAGGAGGCATGAAGGCTATGGGCTTTGGGCTGTGGGCTAACAACTACCGACTACAGAGGAATAGTGGGCTCAGTATGGTAGATCGCGCGCCTTCAAACCGGAAGCTGCGTGCAGCCGGTGGTCCGTTTGCCAACAACTGCCAAGACCGAGTACCAACCGCCGACAGCCGATAGCCAATAGCCCGTAGTCCCCCCGTTGACCCCGGCGCCGAGTTTCGGGTACCTTTCGGGGCTATGGCTCAGGAATTTCTAGTGGTGCGGGGCGCCCGCGAGCACAACCTCAAGAACATTTCCGTCGCTATCCCCCGGAATCAGCTCACCGTCATCACCGGCCTCTCCGGGTCGGGGAAGTCCTCGCTCGCGTTCGATACCATCTACGCGGAAGGGCAGCGACGCTACGTCGAATCGCTCTCTGCCTACGCCCGACAGTTCCTGGGCCTGATGGAAAAGCCCGACGTCGACGCCATTGAAGGTCTTTCCCCCGCCATCTCCATCGAGCAGAAGACCACCGGGCAGAATCCTCGTTCCACCGTGGGAACGGTCACCGAGATCTATGACTATCTGCGTCTGCTCTGGGCTCGCGTAGGAAGACCGCATTGTCCCAACGACGGTAGCCCGGTCAGCCGTCAGAGCTCCGCCCAGATCGTTGACACCTTGCTCGGCTGGCCGGAGGAGACCCGGATCGAGGTGCTGGCTCCGCTGGTGCGTGGCCGGAAAGGCGAATTCCGCGAGCTGCTCGACGACGTCCGCAAGCGTGGGTTCGTCCGGGTGCGAATCGATGGTCAGACCTACGATCTCGGCTCCGTGCCCACTCTGAACCGCCGGCAGAATCACGACATCGCGATCGTGGTGGATCGTCTGGTGGTGCGCGCGGCCGATCGCAGCCGGCTGAACGACTCCATCGAGACGGCGCTCAAGACCGCGGATGGATTGGTGGAGGTGGTGCGGTACGAGGGAACGCGGGAAGGAGGGAACGAGGGAAGGAAGGAACATTCCACCATCTTCTCCGAACGGTTTGCATGTCCGGTCTGCGGATTGTCGTTGCCGGAGCTGGAGCCGCGACAGTTCTCCTTCAATTCACCGTTCGGGGTGTGCCCGGACTGCCACGGCCTGGGTACCAGGCGCGATGTCAACGCCGATCTCGTGCTCGGCGATCCCAGCATCTCGATCCTGGAAGGCGTCATCCTGCCCTGGGGTGAGCCGAGCGGATACCTGCGGAAGGTCGTGCTTCCGACGCTGGCCAAGGCGTTGAGGTTCGAGCTCAATGCTCCCTGGAGCGAGCACAGCGAGGCCGCGAAGCAGGCCATCCTCCACGGCGCGCCAGGCCGCTTCAAGTTCCAGACCGACGGAGCGCGCGGCAGAGACGAGTACGAGACCGACTGGGAAGGGGTGCTGCGGAACATCGAGCGGCGGTATCGCGAGTCAACCAGCGACGGGGTTCGCGCCTCGCTCGAGGAGTTCATGATCGAGCAGCCCTGTCAGACGTGTGGGGGAAAACGGCTGAAGCCCGAGAGCCTGGCGGTCCTGGTCAACGGGGCGAGCATCGGCGACGTGGTGGACCTTCCGGTCGAGCGCGCCATCGAATTCTTCGAGGCGATCCCTCTGCGCGGGAGCCGAACGGCAGCCGGCAACGGGCGCGGTGGCCTGGATCCCGATATCGCCGGTCCCATACTAAAGGAAGTGGTGGACCGTCTTCGGTTCCTCCGGGATGTCGGTCTGGACTACCTGACGCTGGGCCGAGCCGCGACGTCACTGTCGGGGGGCGAGACTCAGCGCATCAGGCTCGCCACCCAGATCGGGTCGCGGCTGGTGGGCGTGCTCTACATCCTCGACGAGCCCAGTATCGGCCTGCATCAACGGGACAACGAGCGCCTGCTCGCCACCCTGCGCGGTCTTCGGGATCTGGGCAATACCGTGATCGTAGTCGAGCACGATGAGGAGACCATCCAGGCGGCCGACCATGTGATCGATCTGGGTCCTCGTGCCGGGCGCTTTGGCGGGGAAGTGGTTGCCGAAGGGTCGGTCGAGGATATCCGAAACCATCCGGAGTCGCTCACTGGCCGCTACCTGCGCGACGAGCTGCGTATTCCCGTGCCCGCCGGGCGGCGCGAGGCGCCCGCCGGGCATCGGCTGCGGGTGATCGGCGCCCGAGCCAACAATCTGAAGGACCTCACCGTCGACATCCCGCTGGGTCTCTTCGTGGCGATCACGGGGGTGTCCGGCTCGGGCAAATCCACGCTGGTGACCGACATCCTCTATCAGGCGCTGGCCCGTCAGTTCTACCGCGCCAAGGTGGTGCCTGGAGCGCACACCCGCATCGAGGGGCTCGACCGGATCGACAAGGTCATCGACATCGATCAGAGCCCCATCGGGCGCACGCCGCGCTCCAATCCGGCGACGTACACCGGGCTGTTTACCCCGATCCGTGAGCTCTTCACCCAGCTGCCCGACGCCAAGCTGCGGGGCTACGGGCCCGGACGCTTCTCCTTCAACGTGAAGGGGGGACGCTGCGAGGCCTGCCAGGGCGATGGCTTGGTGAAGATCGAAATGCATTTCCTGCCCGACGTCTACGTGCCCTGCGAGGTCTGCAAGGGCCGGCGCTACAATCGCGAGACGCTCGAGGTCCGCTACAAGGGGCGCAGCATCGCCGATGTGCTCGACCTTACCGTGGAGGACGCGCTGGAGTTTTTCGCCAACCAGCGTCGGATCGCCGAGAAGCTGGAGCTGTTGAACGACGT
>JBDTUV010000172.1:0-5874 GCA_040007575.1 Gemmatimonadales bacterium | reverse complement strand
TAGAACCGGAACGTCTCGGCGAAGTCCTCCTGTGGATGCTTGGCGGCGTAAGCGCTGACGAAGTTCGTGGGTGCAATGGCGATCCGCCGGCGTTGGAAGTACACCCAGGTGTTGTCCATCCCACGGTAGGCCTTGTCCACCTCCCCGAACGCCCGGCGGAACTGTTTGGTGCGGGTCCAGTCCCAGTGATGATAGAGGAAGCTGTGTCCCAGCTCGTGGGTCAGGAGGCCCACCAGCATGGTCCATGAGATCTCGTCCCGCTGGCGCCGCCCCACGACGTAGCTCTGCTCGATCTCGACGATCGCGGGATAGAGGGGGTCGACTCCTGAGACGCCGGGGCGAAGAAGCACTCGATAGCTCCAGTCCTTGATCCTGGAGACGAGCAGCAGCCGGCGCACGCGGGTCAGTGCGCGTGGAATGAGGTCACGGCCGGTGGGGTCGCCGCCGCACCAGGGACAGGCGTTCATGCGGTCGTCCACCCCGCGATTGCAGTGGGGGCATTCGCCCTCGAAGTACTTGTCCTCGTTCCAGCTCTGACGGCGGCTGCACCAGGGACAGTAGCGCATGGGGTACTGTACCCCGCCGCCGCACCCCCAGTCGCAGCGCGCATCCATCCGGAATCCGCGGGGCGCCTTCAGCGGATCCTCGCTGGAGTATCCCTCCTCATGGATGTTGGCACCGCACCAGGGGCAGTGGGCGAACTTCTCGGAGACCGCCCACCCGCACTTGTAGCAGTCGGCGCCGGTGACTCCACCCACGTCGTTCCATCGCTGAGCGCGGCCGCAGGCTGAGCAGTAGTCCCGGTAGCGCTGCACTTTGTTACCGCAGACGCACCGCTGCTCGCGAGGCCAGGTTGTGGGCCGCCGCCTACGAGCGCTCATATCGCGCTATCGCCGCATCGACGATGCGTTGGATGAAATCGTAGTATTCCATCCCCGCCTTGGCGGCCGCATTGGCCATATCGTGACCGTAGCTGATGAAAGGGTTGGCGTTGGCTTCGAGCACCCAGATCTGCCCATCGGCCGTGAGCCGGAGGTCGAGCCGGGCGTAGTCCCGGAGCCAAAGGGCCCGGTAGGCGGTTCGGCAGGTCTCCTCGATCCGGGCACGAACCGCCTTCGAGATCGGACGGGCCAGCACGTTCCGGATTCCGTTGCGCTCGCGGTAGGCCTCGTCCCACTTGGCAGACTGGGTGGCAATCCGCTCCTCGGGCCGCGTCTTCCGCTTGTCGAATACCATCTCGATTATCGGCAGGATCTCGAGCGAATCGTCGTTGCCGAGGACGCCGACGTAGAGCTCCCGTCCGTCCACGAATTCCTCGGCAATGGCCCCCTGCCCGAACCGCTCCTGAATGAAGGCGACCCGCTCGGACAGGGAGGCAACGTCCTGCACCACGGAGGCTTGAGCGATCCCGGCCGAGCCGTCCGTCTGAAGTGGCTTCACGAAGAGGGGAAACCTCAGGTCGGGAGCGCCTTCGACTTTCTCCTGCAGGCGATACGAGGTAAAGCCGGGCACCTGGATGCCGAAGTAGGTCAGGACCTTCTTGCTGATGGCCTTGTTGCGGGTGACCTGCAGCGCCAGCGGCGGAGCGCCGGTGTAGCGATAGCCCTCTGCTTCCAGCAACCCGGGGAGCAGGTATTCCAGGGCCTCATTGCCTTTGAAGGCCTCGGCGCCGTTGAAGACCAGGTCCGGCTTCCATTCCTTCAGAGACCGGACCAGGTACTGCAAATCGTCGCGCACGCCGACAAGCCTGATTTCGTGGCGACGCTCGCGGAGCGCGTGCGCGATCTGATACTCCATGTCGGGCTCGTCCGTCTTCCAGGCGGCGATGTCCTTCTCCATCTGACACTCGTGCTCGGGGTGATCCCAGCCCGAGTACGGGGTGTCAAAAACGACTGCAACGCGCATAGGGCAGCAAGATCCACGGATCGAGGATCTAACGCTAGCCCCCGCGAAATGCCCGTTATTCACCAGAGTGAAACTCGCTAACACGTTGTATCTGAGCGACTTGGCAGGTGGCTCGACGATTGCTCTTATCGGTGGGGTTCCTGCTTGCATAAGAGCGGTCAAACCGTCCAGCCGAATCGAGTTGCCTCATGTACCAACGTCTGATCAGGACGCTGGTCATCGCGATTTCCCTGAGCGGTCTTAGACCCGCCGGGATTCTTGCCGCCCAGACGCTGAGCGCCGGAGAACTGGTCCGAGTAGAGGACTGGTTCCGCCGTACGTCGGCGCGCACTGGGGACGGGCAGTGGGGCATCGCCATCGGCTCGATGGACGGCAAGATCCTCTGGACTGTGAATCCCCATCAGGAGCTGATTCCGGCTTCCACCGCCAAGGTATTTACGGTGGGATTCGCCCGCGCCCGGGCAGGAGGTGGGGCACGAATATCCACCCGCGTTGTGGGCCGCGGGCAGCTCGACTCGGCAACCGGACGCTGGCAGGGAGGGTGGCAGCTGGAGCTGGGCGGCGACCCGACCTTGGAACGCTCGGGCAGGGCCGGCCCAAATCTGCGTGCACTCGCGCAGCAACTTCGGGAGCGCGGAATCAAGACCCTCGAGGGTCCGCTCGTGCTTACCAGCCGTACCGGCCCGGCCGCGTCGAGCTACCCGACCGCCTGGTCGACCGATTTCGCGGGTAAGCTGTATGCCCCTCCGGTAGGGCCGGTCACCTTACATGAGAACACGATATCCCTGAACCTCAGGCCTGGCCGCGACGTGGGCTCGCCGCCGAGCTTCATCTGGGCATACCCTGCTGGTGTCGACCGACTGGTACGCATGAGCGCCACAACTGTAGGCGGAAGCCGCCGGAGACTCGCGCTGATTGCCAACAACGAGGGCGGTTGGACCTTGGCTGGCACGATCGGCATCGACTCCAGGGTAGCCGGAATTTCCGCAGTGGCGCACGACCCGGTGAGCGTGCTGGGCTATGCCTGGTCCTCCGCGCTCGAGCATGCCGGTATCCGGTGGATCAACCGGATGGAGCCCCCAACAATCTGGCCTGCGCTTCCGTCGGTGCTGGCCAAGGTCGAGTCGGCCCCGTTCGACAGCGTGGCGGTGGAGATCACTCGCCGCAGCTTGAACATCGGTGCCGAGCTGGTGCTCCAGTGGGCCTCCGCCAGCCAGACCTTAGGTCCTCAGCTCCTTACCCAGCACGTGCGCGATGTGGTGGGTCCGCAGGCGCGAGTGCACCTGGTGGATGGCAGCGGGCTGAGTGAGCTGGACCGGATCAGCCCTCTCACCACTATGCTCTACCTGGCCCGCTATCCTCAGCTCCGGGGAGCGGAGCGCTTTCCGCTGCTGCTTCCCGCCAATGGGGTCGGCACGCTGCGCGGGCTGCGCTATGGAATGGGACGCGGCGTGGTACACGCCAAGACCGGCACCCTGGATCACGTGGCCACCCTGGCCGGTTACCTCGGCCGCCGCGACGGCGTGCTCACGATCTCCCTGATGTACAACGGTCGGCAGATTCATGCTGCCCGCGCTGCCGAGTGGGAGCTCTTTCGGTTGCTCGGAGCCGAAGGGGTCGATCTGAGTGGGGCGCTGGAGACTCATATGGGCGGTGGGAACGAGCAGATGGAGGATCCGAACTAGGGACCATGGCCCAGGGGTTGCGGTGGGTTTTCAGAGTTCGCAACCCCTGGTGGAGGGGCAAGGAACCGCGCATTATCTCTGCCTCCCCGACCCGCGGTTACTCCGCGCTAACCTGATGATTCCGGAGTAGGCATGGATTCGACAGCCCGGCAGGCCAGACTAAAGCCGGAGTTCGCTGGCCTGTACCCCCCTCTTACGCCCGACGTATGGGAGCCGGCTGCCGAAATGGGCGCCCGGGTGCTCCTCTGGCAGGTTCAGCAGGTGGGCACCGCTGCTCTTGGCATGCGGCTCCTGGACGAGCAGCATTTCGAGTTCCGGGGCGGTTGGTACCGGGGCTCGGAGACAGACCTCAGGACTCGGGTCTGCGATCCGGCGTTCAACGGGCCGGTTTGACGCTCAATACTGCTCGATCAACATCTTGCAGATCCACTCCATGCTGCGGTGAAGGATCGAGCGCTTCCGCCAATCCTCCAGCAGAATCTCGCGCGATCGCTCGAAGTCGGCCGTCATCCCTCTCGCGATGGACTGGGCGAAGTCCTTGTCCGCCACCCCCAGCACGTTCTCCTCGTTGAGCTCCATGCTGCGCTCGTCCAGATTGGCCGACCCCACGATGGACCAGACCCCATCCACCACGACCGTCTTGGCGTGCATCATCGCGGGTTGGTACTCGAAGATCCTCACGCCCGCCGATAGCAGCTCCTCGTAATAACTCCTTCCGGCTGCTTGAACCGGCACCGCATCGGTATGGTTGCCGGGTACCAGTACCCGTACGTCTACGCCGCTCTTCGCTCGCTCGATCGCGGCGCCTCGCAGCCGGCTGTCCGGAATGAAATAGGAGTTGCAGATCCAGAGGCGTTGGTGCGCATTGATGAAGCTGACCCAGAAAAGGAGGCGGATGGGTTGCATCGCGTCGGAAGGAGAGCTCACTACCGAGATACCGCAGGGTCCGTCACCGCGTTCGAAGGGGGGAAAGAAGCGAGGTCCAGCGATCACTTCGCCGCAGCAGTAGACCCAGTTGGTCGCAAAGGCCGATTGGATGCCGCCAACCATGGGCCCCGTCACGCGGGTCATGCTGTCGCGCCACTCATGCGCATTGGTGACGTTACCCTTCCACTTCTTCGATACCGCTGCACCGCCGGTGAAGCCGATCTGGCCGTCGATCACGATCGCCCGCCGGTGGGTCCGCTTATAGAACCGTACCAGGCTGCGCAGCCCAAAAGGCCGGAACCGGGCGAGGGTCACACCCGCCTCGGTGAGCTCGTCCCGGTAGCGCTTCTTCATCTTCATGCCACCAAAGCCGTCGAGCAGCAGCCGGACCTCTACCCCCGCGCGTGCCCGCTCCTTGAAGGCATCCATGAACTGGCGCCCGATCTCATCGGGCTCGAAGATGTAGACCTCGAAATTGACCGAATCCTTGGCGTTGCGGATCGCCTCCAGCATCGCCGGATAGAACGCGTCCCCATTCTGAAGGATGGTGACCTCACCTCCCTTGTGGACCGGGCTGTTCAGGTAACCCGAAGTCCACTCCACGAACCTGTCCGAGCCGGGATCGGCTTCGAATCCCATCGTAAAATCGTCGCTGGGCCAGTCCGGCAAGAACAGGGCGCCGAACACTCCGACGATTGCAATGACACCGATGACAATCAGGGTCCACCCCCACCACGGTAGGTCGGACCCAAACCCCAGCAAGTCGCTCACTCAGCCTCTCCGCTCGAGGGTTGGAGATCGATTCGCGCCAGCAGCGGATGGTGATCGGAGCCAAAGACCCGCGCCCCGCGGTCCCGAGGATGCTCATCGAGCCGGTGCACCCGGGCCTCAGCGATAGCACCCCCGCGATCGCGCACCAGGAGGTAGTCCAGCACCAGCCGTGGCAAGGCGTGAAAGGTGTGCCGCCACCGGGGAAGGGAAGGCGGCACGCCGAAGGTAAAGCCGGCCTGGCCCAGCAGCCGCCAGGCACGCTCGTAGCGGCCCCGACCCAGGTTGAGGTCGGCACCGAGGATGGCGGTGTCGTCCTCGATCGACGCGATGAGGTGTTGAGCCTGTACCGCGCGTCCGGCGGAGCCGAGCCATTTGTGGCCCGGGGGGCCGCGCGGATCGAGATGAGCATTTACCAGCCGGAGTCTGGTGTCGTCGAGCGTTATGGTCGCGGTGACCGCTACCCGGCGTTGCAGTACCAGCGGAAGCTCGATCGCCTGTGCGCACTCGAGCGGCAGGGTCGAGAGGATTGCGTTCCCCCGGTCGCTCTGCTCGGCGCCGTTTCGCATCGACGGAGCGTAGCGGAGGT
>JBDTUV010000171.1:0-5964 GCA_040007575.1 Gemmatimonadales bacterium | reverse complement strand
GCTCGACCGGGCACTTCTCGGTCAGACACTTGGTGCCCTTCAGAAACAGCTTGGTCCCCTCGCGGCGGCACAGGCGGCAGCTGGGGCCAACGTATCGGCTCATGGCTTAGACCCGCCGCTTCTTCGGCGGACGGCAGCCATTGTGCGGGATTGGTGTGACGTCGCGGATCGAGACCACCCTGAGCCCCACCGATGCCAGGGCCTGAATGGCGGACTCGCGCCCGCTTCCGGGACCCTGCACCCGCACGTGCACTCGGCGCAGACCCAGGTTCATGGCCTCGCGCCCGCAGTTCTCCGCCGCGACGGTAGCCGCAAACGGGGTCGATTTCTTGGAGCCCTTGAACCCCGCCTTACCCGCCGACCCCCATGCGAGGGTGTTGCCCCGCAGGTCGGTAATGGTGACGAGCAGGTTGTTGAACGTGGCCGAGATGTGGGCAATGCCCTCGGACTCGACGACTTTCTTCGATTTCTTGACGCTGGGCGCCTTCGCCGGAGCGGCGGGAGCAGTCATTTACTTCTTCGTCACTTTCTTCTTGCCGGCGATGGCACGCCGTGGACCCTTCTTGGTCCGGGCGTTGGTGTGAGTCCGCTGGCCGCGAACCGGAAGACCTCGGCGATGCCGAATGCCGCGATAGCTCCCGATATCCATCAGGCGCTTGATGTTCATGGCGACTTCGGTGCGGAGCGCGCCCTCGACCTTGACCGAGCGCTCGATCATCTGGCGAAGGCGCGCCACCTCGGAGTCCGAGAGGTCACGCACCCGGGTGTCGGGACTGACGCCGGTCTCGCCCAGAATGCGGCTGCTGGTGGGCCGGCCGATGCCGAAGATATAGGTGAGCGCGATCTCCACCCGCTTCTCGCGTGGGAGGTCCACGCCTGCGATGCGTGCCATGATCAGCCTTGCCGCTGTTTGTGCTTGGGATTGCGCTTGCAGATGATGCGGACGACGCCCTGTCTCTTGATGACTTTGCAGTGCTCGCAAATCGGCTTCACGCTGGAACGAACCTTCACACGTCTCTCCTGGGCCGGGTTTCTGGGCTAGCTACCCAATATAAAGACCCCCGGGAGGAGACACAAGTGAAAGTGTGGGCCCGACCTAACCGACCACTCGGAACTCGACCAGGGTCCAGCCGCTGGGGTCCAGCCGATACCCCAGCAGGAGTACCTGGGTCCGGACATCCTGGGTTCCGCTGACCCGATAGCGGCGCTGGAGCTCCACGTAACCCCGCCCCGGTTCGACCTCTCGAGCGGCCCGCAGCAAGACCTCGACTTCCTGCGCCGGGGCCAGAAAATCGGCTAACAGCGCGGCCGCCTGTGCCGGTCCCAGGGCCACCGACGGGTCGGCGCCGGGAAGCTGTATCAGCAGCCGGGGGCTCCCGGCTATCAGCGCTGCCGGATCGTGAGCCAGCCAGGCCCCCCGGGCGCGGGCCGCGGCCTGGTCCAGCCCGCTTTTCTGAGCTTGCCCGGCCGTGGGAACCAGCGCCAGGGCCAGCGCCGACGCCATCAAGAACCGATGCACCGGGCCTCCTCCATGAGTCCCTCGAGAGCTGCGGCCGGATCGGGCGCCAGCAGCACCGGCCGGCCGACCACGAGATGGGTCGCCCCGTTGGCTACGGCGTTCTTCGCGGTGGCCACCCGCACCTGATCACCATGTGCGTCAGTCCGACGGCGGATTCCGGGCACGACGATCCGGAGCTCCGGTCCCAGCAGCCGCCGCAAGAGAGACACTTCCTGGGGGGAGCAGACCACCCCCTGAAGCCCGGATTCAGCTGCCACCAGCGCCAGCCGTTCTGCTTCACGGGGGATGTCCACCTCGCTCCTGCCCACAGCCATCGCGTACCCGGCCGGCTCGTGCGAGGTGAGGACGGTTACTCCCACCAGTGAGAGATCACCGCCCGCCGCCACCGCGGCCGCCTCCAGCATCGCCCGTCCACCCAGCGTATGCACCGTCGCCATGGAAACTCCGAGCTCACGCGCGGCGGTCACGGCACCCGCGACCGTATTCGGAATGTCGTGCCACTTGAGATCGAGGAATACCTTCAGGCCTCGCGCCGTCAGCTGCCGGACGAAATCGGGTCCTTCCCTGGTCATCAGGATCGAGCCGACCTTGACCCATTGAAGCGTGGGCAGCCGGTCGAGCAGCCGAAGGGCGTCGGCACCGCGCGGCGTGTCCAGCGCGAGGATCAATTCAGCCATTGCCCTGCTCCAGGTCTGCGATGATCCGCTGGGGCAGCCGGGGATCGGCCAGGGCGCCAGTGCCGACGGCCACCAGCGCCGCGCCTACCCTCAGATACTGTCGCACGTCGTCCGCCGACCGAACGCCACCGACTCCGATCACCGGGGTCGCCCCGATACGCTCGACAATGCGCGCGACGGCCAGCACACCCACCGGCAGGAGTCCTGGCCCACTCACTCCGCCGTTGCCGTTGCCCAGACGGGCGCTGTTGTTTCTCCCAAAGAGGAGGCCCGGAATGGTGTTCACGGCGCTGATCGCATCGGCCCCGGCATCGCACGCGGTCCGAGCCATGCCCGCGATGTCCGGCAGCACCGGCGACAACTTCGCGATCAGCGGTAGCCGGGTCCGCGTCCGGCACAGTGACACGATGCGATGGACACACGCCGGATCGGCACCGAACTCGATTCCACCGGCACGGGTATTGGGACAGGAAAGATTGAGCTCGAAGGCAGTGATGCCGGGACTGCCGTTGAGCTCGGCGACAACCTCGCTGTACTCCTCCACCGTGAACCCCACCACATTCACCAGCACCCGGGCCCGGGTCAGCCGCGAAGCAATCCACGGGAGGTATTCTTCCCGCACCCGCACGACGCCAGGATTGGCCAGTCCGACCGAGTTGAGCATCCCTCCCGGGAACTCGGCGACCCGAGGGGCCGCGTTGCCATCCCGCGGCTCCCGGGACACCGCTTTGGTGACGAGACCGCCGAGGGAGTCGAGGTCGAGAACTCCGTCCAGCTCTTTTCCGAAACCGGCCGTGCCGGCGGCTAGCAGGAGGGGATTTTGGAACCGCTGGCCGAACAGTGCGCGGGAGAGATCCTGGGGGCGCACTAGGGATCGAGAGCCGGCTTGGTCGGCGCCGGCCGTGGCCGCGGTGGCGCGGGTCGGTCTTCCTCGTCTGGCCTGACTCGGCCCGGTCGCCCTGGCTTCGCGGGGGCGACTCCTGGAGGGCGCCGCACAGCGCCGGCCTGCGCGCTGGCAAAGGCACCGAGAGAGTCCTCGAGCTGTCGGTACGCCGAACCTTCGTCACCCCGAATCATGGCCAGGTATGGACTCCCGAAGTAACGGGCCTCGAGCAAGGCTCTGGCCGAGTCCGACCACTCCGGGTTTATCTGCTGAGCGGCGAGCGCCGCCTTCGGAGCATAAGGCGACTCGGGCCATTCCCGCAGAATTCGCTGAAACATTCCCTCCGCCAACCGGGGCGCGAGAAGAGAGTCACGCGCGACCTCCGCCGCGAGGAAGAGCCGGAGATCTCCCTGGGGTGCCCCAGGTGTCATCGATGCGGTAACGCTGAGAATTCCAGCCGCCGCGTCGCTGAGCTGAGTCATTTCGGGCACAACGATCTCATACCGCTCGGCGTTGCTGCGCAGAGACTGGATCAGGGGAGACAGCGCCTGGGGCTGGCTTAATCCACGGAGATCCAGCCGAATCAGTTGAAGACTCGCCCGCCCTGCAGCCTCTCCGGAGCCTCCAATCTCGACCGCATCCCGAAAGCGGCCGCGCGCGCGTGCCGTATCCGAGCCGATCAGCCTGATGCCATCCTCGAGCAGCCAACGCGCCTGGGTTTCAGGCGGTCGCTTCGGCAACCGGCGAACTCGATCGACCAGACCCGACGCGTTGGACGGATCCTGCTGTCCGAGACTTACGAGGAGGGAGTCCCACGGCTGGGTCGTGTCGTTTCGAGCGACCAGCGAATCTGCCAGCGCCAGTGCCTCGGGCACCCGCCGGTCCCCCGCCAGGGCCAGAAGACGCTCGGGGACCGCGCGAGGCTCCCGCACTCCCTCCAGCGCGGTCAACGCCTCCTGATACCGCCCGGCGTGGCGCAGGGTTTGGGCTCGATGAAACCGCGCTTCACGCCGGCGCCAGGAATTCTTGCTGTCGATCACCTGGGCAAAAGCCGCATCGCCTGCCGCGATGTTCCCCATGGATACCTGGCAGCGGCCGGTCGCCAGCCAGGCATCCTCGGTCAGATCTGTGCTCACTGCGGCCACGGTCACCCGGGCCAGCGGGCCGATCGCCCGCTCGCACTGGCCCAGACGCGCCAGAGCCAGGCCTCTGAGGATCGCCGCCTGTTCGGCGTACTTGCTCTTCGGATGGCGCACTACGACCGATTCGGCTTTGGTGGCGACCTGGCCCCAGAGATTGTTGGCCTCGAAGGCGCGCCCTTCGCGCTCCGCCTTGCGGGCCGAGTTGGCCAGGCGGTTCGCGTTGTACATCCCGTTGTAATACACGCATCCGCCCAGCAGGCCTGCTGCGAGGCCGAGCTGGAGCACCGCCAGGGGCAGAGTCCGGCGCCCGGTGCTCATTGTCGCACCCCGGAATCCTGAACCTGGCTGGTCTTGCGCTCATACTCGAGCAAGTAGGCCACAATGGCATCGGCCAAGGCCCCAGCCATCGCCTTCTGACTCGATCTGGTAGTCAGGAACTGGCCGTCCTGGGGATTCGTGCTGTAGCCCAGCTCGACCAGAATCGCGGGCCGGCGAGCGGTGGTGAGCACCATGAAACCGGCCTGCTTGACACCCCGGCTCTCGCCGGTGTGAACGGTCTGCAGGGTGCGCTGCACCAGCTCGGCGGCGCGGGCGGACTCGCGCAGATGCTCGTTCAGCTGCAGGTCCTTGAGTATGAAATCGATCCCAACGCCTGGTTCGGCCGGGGCCTCGCCGCCTTCGAACCGGACCGCTTCGTTTTCCATCTTGGCCACGCGGGCGGCGTCCTCGGTCTTGGCCTCGGCGAGGAAGTAGGTCTCGAAGCCACGGATGTCGGTGTAGCCCCGGCGCCGGGCGAGCGAATTCACATGAATGCTCACGAAGAGGTCGCAGGCTTCGGTACAGAAAGACCCGCGATCGCCGAGGGCGATGAGGGTATCGGACGTCCGGGTCATCTGGACGCCTACACCCTGCCGCTTGAGCTCGTCACGCAGCAGCAAGCCAACCGCAAGCGTGACATCCTTCTCGCGGGTACCCCGGGGAAAGAAGACGCCGGGGTTTCCTGGATCTACGCCACCGTGACCCGGATCGACAGTGATCGTGTGCCCGGCACGCAGTCCGTTGGGCAGCCGGGCGATTTCCCTGGCCGGTGCCAGCGCGCGCGCGACTGGAACGGGTTTCGAGGCACCGGAGTCGATCAGCCGAGCCCGGCGCCGATCGTACCGGTAGCGATCGGCCAGATACGACGGCAGGATCTCGGCGACGAACTGAAACGGGAGGAAGAGCGTGTCGTGGGAGACGGAGACAGCTGAAGCGAGCGGCTGGAGCTGGCTGTTGAAGACGTACAGCGGGGCGCCGACCAGGAACCGAAAGGACTGAGGCCCCAATGTGACCTCGGCCCAGCCTTCGGTTACCAGAACCGAGCCAGCCAGCGCGGACATGAGGCCGGGCGCGGCCACCACGGGTGCCCCGGTGGCATCAGTCCGAACCGGGATCCGGGTCTCTCCATTCACCCCGGTGATCGTCACGACTGCTGGAGCGGAGTCCAACCCGTGAGCGGCGAAGACCGCCAGGAGGGCCAGAGCTCGTATCACCGGCGCCCTCGAACAGACACAGCCCGCGCGACTTCCCGCTCCATGACTTTGCGCTTGATCGTTTCGCGCTTGTCGTGCTGCTTCTTTCCCTTACCCAGCGCCAGGGCGACCTTCGCCCGACCCTTCTTGAAGTAAAGCTCCAGCGGAACCAGCGTGAGACCACGCTGCTCGACCGCACCGATCATCTTCTCGATTTCTCGGCGATGCAGCA
>JBDTUV010000170.1:0-6010 GCA_040007575.1 Gemmatimonadales bacterium | reverse complement strand
AGGGTCGCCAGATCCGGGTTGACCTCCGTCGGCTCGACGCACTGATGAAGCATGTGGGCGAGCTGGTGGTCGCCAAGAACCGGCTCACGGCGCTTTCCGGCGAGGCGGGTGATCCCACCCTGATCGAGCTCAGCGAGCGCATCGCACGGCTGGTCGCCGCCATGCAGACCGAGGTGCTCGCGGCGCGGATGACTCCGGTGGGTGAGGTGTTCGACCGGTTCCCCCGGCTGGCGCGCGATCTGTCCCGCGATCTGGGAAAACGGATTCGTTTCGACATGGAAGGCGAGGAGATCGAGCTGGATCGATCCATCCTGGACGAGATCGGAGAGCCGCTGCTCCATCTCATCCGCAACGCCGCCGACCATGGCATCGAGCCGCCGGAGCAGCGGATCAGCGCGGGCAAGTCGGCCGAGGGCCGCATTCTGCTCTCTGCTACGCGGGAGCGGAATACCGTAGCGCTCCGGGTGGTGGACGATGGCCGCGGCATCGACCGCGAGCGGATTCTGGCCAAGGCACGCCAGGAAGGCGTGGCGAGCGGTGAGGTCGACACCCTGACGGACGATCTTCTGGTCCGGGTGCTCGCCCGGCCCGGGTTCAGCACCGCCAAGACTGTGAGTGGAGTATCCGGCCGTGGGGTAGGGGTGGACGTTGCGATGACCCGGGTGCGGGCGCTGGGTGGAACACTGGAAGTACGCAGCGAGCTGGGCCGGGGCAGCACCTTTCTGATCCGGGTGCCGCTCACATTGGCCATCGTCCGCGCCTTGCTGGCGGAAGCGGGTGGCGAGCGCTACGCGGTGCCTCTGGCCTACGTGGCCGAGACGGTGGAGTTCGACCGCCGGGCGGTCACCTCGGTGCGGGATCGCGAAGCGCTGGTGGTGCGAGACCAGGTGATTCCCACGGTCCACCTGAGGGATCTGGTTTCCGCGACATCGGGGGTGCAATCGGGCCGGCAGCCCACCGTCATTCTCGAGGTCGGCGAACGGCGTACCGCCCTGGTGGTCGATGCCCTGCTGGGCCAGCAGGATATCGTGGTCGAGCCCTTCGATGCTCCACGAGGGATGCCGTCCTTCGTCGGTGGGGCGACCATTCTCGCCGACGGGAAACCGGCGCTCATTCTGGACGTTGCGGCGCTCCTGTAGGAGGACAGCATGGAAGACGTGCGTGACCTGAAGGAGTCCCAGCTCGACGCCATGCGCGAGGTTGCCAACATCGGCGCCGGTCACGCGGCGACCGCGCTATCGCAGATGACCAATCGCACGATCATGATCACCGTGCCCCGGGTCAACATCCGTCCCCTGGAAGAGACCTGCGACACCGTTGGACCGCCTGAAGAAGTCATTGCGGCGATTCTCATGCACATGATGGGCGACCTCACCGGGCGGGCGTTGCTGCTGTTTCCGCAGCGCTCGGCCCGCACGCTGTGCGACTTCCTGCTGCGGCGCGAGATCGGCACCACGCAGGAGTTCGGCGAGATGGAGCAGTCCGCCCTGAAGGAGGCCGGGAACATCCTGGCCAGCGCATACCTGAATGCGCTCAGCGATTTCATGGGGATGATGCTGGTGCCCTCGGTGCCCAGCCTCGTCATCGATCTGAGCGGGGCGGTGCTGACCAGCGCTGTCCTGAACTTCGGGCAGGACCGCGACTACGCCTTCTGCGTGGAGACCTCGTTCCGACTCGAAGGCGCTACCGAACCGCTGGGTGGGCACTTCCTGCTGCTGCCCGACATAGCATCCCTGCGGTCCATTTTCGACGCCATCCGACTGCCCTGATCGATGCCGGCCCCGGCGCTCTCGGAGCGCGATCTCACGGTGCTCCGCTCCTTTGCCCGTCGGATCGACCCATCCGACGCTGGGGCGCACAACAACCTCGGCGTCCTCTACTACCAAAAAGGCCTGATCGAAGAGGCCATCGCCGAGTTCGCCCGTGCGCTCGAGCTCGACTCCAAGATGCAGGTGGCCCAGACAAACCTGGAGATCGCGTACCGGGATAGCGGCCACTACGATCGCCGAGTCGCGGAGCTGAGCGAGGCAGCCCGGAGCCGGCCCCAGGACCGTACTGCCCGGTGGGAGCTCGGCCGGGCCTACGCTACCGTCGGCCGCCACGAAGAGGCGATCGTCGAGTTCAAGGCTCTGCTCGCCCACCACCCGAACGACGTTCCTACCCTCATTCAGCTGGGCCTCGCCGACAAGGCGCTGGGGCGGCTCGACACGGCCAGCGAGTGGCTGACTCGGGCCTGCGCCCAGGATCCCTCCAATGCCGCAGCCCGCTTCCATCACGGCGAGGTTCTCTACAACCGCGGCCTCAGCGAGCCGGCAATGGTGTCACTCAAGAACGCCATTGCACTGAACCCCGACTACGCCGAAGCCCACTACCTTCTCGCCTTCGTGTACGGCGATCTGGGGCAACACGAAGCAGCCCAGGTATCCACCAAGCGTGCGGTGGCGCTCAACCCGATGCTGGCCCGCGCTCAAGCCAACCTCACGCTCGAACGGGCAGGACGGGGGGGCAGCGGGGCGGGTGAGCAGCGGAATGGAGCGGAGCCGAGTCGCAATGGGCCGGACCAAGCCGTCACCAGTCGGCTCAACCGCCCCCAGCCTGTGGCCGGCGCGCCGCTGGCGCACTACAGCCTGGGAGTGGCGCTCCGGCAAAAGGCGTATCACGATGACGCCCTGCGCGAGTACAAGGCGGGTTTGGACGCCGGCGAGGATCGCCGGCTCAACCTGCAGGCTATGGCCGAGGTGCACCTGCTGCGCCGGGATCTCACCGCCGCACTCGAGCTCTATGACGCGCTGGTGAAGGAGTTCCCCGAGTCTCCCAAGATGTGGAACGAGCGCGGCGTATGCCTCCACCAGGCAGGAAAGCGGGACGAGGCGCTCGCCTCATATGAGAAGGCAGTCGGCGCCGACTCGGCCTACCAGCTGGCGTGGAACAATGTAGGCGTCATCCGTGCCAGTGAGGCTTCGAGTGATGGCGCTGTGGCTGCCTTCCGCCAGGCGCTGGGCGGCTCACAGCCGCTCTTTACGGCCCGCCTGAATCTGGCGCTCCTCCTGTTTCAACGCCGGCAGTACAAGGCCGCGCTGGATGAGTATCAGCGAGCCCTTGCGGAGCAGCCGACCAGCTCCATCGGGTGGAATGGCATCGGCCTGGTGCTGGTGGAGCTCAAGCGCTTCGAGGATGCACGGAATGCATTCGGGCGCGCGGTCGATGCCGACGCCGATTTCGCCTCTGCGCACTACAACCTGAGCTTCGTCCTGAGCCAGCTGGGCGACTTCGACGGTGCCCTGCGCGAAACCCGCCGGGCGCTGGAGCTGGAACCGTTGTACGTGCCCCAGAAGTTCTCGCTGACCATCGACCTTCAGTACGAGGACCCGACCATCGCGATCGCGCCCGAGCTGATGGCCGACGTGAGCGGTGAGGAGCTCGCCGGGGAGTTCAGCTTCGACCCGCCCGCACTCGACCAGCTGTTCGCCGAGCTCGCGCCGTCCCAATCGGCCACTCCGCTTGAGCCGGCCGATGACTCGTTCGCCACCGCGCGTGATCTCATCGCCAAAGGACTGCTCGACCAGGCCACGTCCGAGTTGAACCGCGCGGCGGCCCGCAACGCGCCGCGTGGCGTTACGGCGGTGCTTCTGGGCGACATCTTCGCCAAGCGCGGTCTTTATGGCGAGGCGCTGGAGCGTTATCGCGAAGCGCGGGCGATGCTGCCCACCGACCGCGACGCCACGCTGGGCGAGATCCGCGCGCTCCTCGCTCTCGGCTGGGCCAAGGACGCGGCCCCGCTGGCGGACGACCTCGCCACCCGGGTGCGCGGCGATGTCGACGTCCTGGCCGCGCGGGCCCGGGTTCGGCTGGGGGTAGGCGACGCCATCGCGGCGCTCGACTCCATTCGGGAGGCGCAGGCTCTCGCTCCGGGCCGGCCCGACCTGTTCCATCTCCAGGCACAGGTCTCGGTCCGTCTAGGTGACCGTGCGGCCGCCCTGGCGGCCTTCAACGCCGCGCTGCAGCTCGACCCGTCGCTGGTTCGGGTCTGGTGTGAGCTGGGCGCCATGGAAGAGGAGCGGCGCAACTGGGCGGCGGCTCGAGCCGCCTACGCGCGCGCCCTCGACCTGCTGCCCACGTACGGGACTGCCGCGCTCGCGTTGGCCGATCTCGTGCGCCGCACCGAGTCTCCCCGCGCGGCTATCCCGGTCCTGGTGGCGATACTCGAGGCGGACCCGTACGAGCTGGAGGCACTGACGGCACTGGGACGGGCGCTGCTTGAGGACGGTCGTACCACCCAGGCTCTCGAGGCCTTTACCCGGGTGCTGCGGTTCGATACGGAGCACACGGCGGCGCTCTACAATCAGGGCACCTGTTTCGCGCGGCAACGGCGGTTCGATGAGGCGGTACAGGTGTGGGAGCGGGTCATCCAGCTCGACCCCGACGGCCCCTTTGCCACGGAGGCTCGCAGCCGGGCTCGCTCCGCGCGCGACTTGCAACACATCTTCGCCGCGGCGGGGTGAACCGTGGCACTCGAAGGCCCCCTCAAGGAATTCCACATCCAGGACGTCTTCCAGCTGCTGGACCTCGGCCGGAAGAGCGGGGTGCTGCGAGTCACGTCCGAGCTGCGCCAGACGGCGGGGACCGTGTCGTTCGAACGGGGCGGGGTCGTGGCGGCAACCCTGGGCCGAGATCCCCAGCCAATCGGTGCGCGGCTGGTCCGAATGGGCAAGATCTCGGGGGACGAGCTCCAACGAGCCCTGGCGCTACAGCATTCCGGTGACTCGCGCCGGCTGGGTGACATCCTCGTCGACCGCGGCGCCATAGCGCGGCGCGAGCTCGACCGCCAGCTGAAGGCTCAGATAGAAGAAGCCATCTTCGAGCTGCTCGGGTGGTCGGAAGGCTACTTCCGCTTCGAGGACGGCGCACCCGGCGAAGGAGTAGTCGAAGCCCCGGTCCGGATCCCGACTGAGGGCCTCCTCATGGAAGCGGCCCGCCGCAGTGATGAGTGGTCCCGGATCGAAGACAAGGTACCCCATCTGCGCGTGGTCCCCCGGCTGCCGCCGGCCGACGCGGCCGCCGGTGAGCGCCTCGATCTGACGCCTTTGGAATGGGAGGTTCTCGCGGCGGTGGATGGGGACCGTGATCTCCACGCGCTCGCCGCCTCCCTGGGACGGTCGGAGTTCGATGTCGCCCGCACGGTATACGCGCTGTCCGTTGCCGGCGTGATCGTGGTGGACAGCGGGGCCGGCGCGAACCGGAGAGACAACGGCGGACCTCAGGTCGTGCTCGGTCCCGTCCGTCAGGCACTGGCGCAGGGCGAGTACGAGAAGGCCGCCAACGCACTTCAGGAAGTGTTGCGCTCCGACCCGCTCATGCCGGAGGCGCGCCGGCTGTTCGGCGTCTGTCAGGCGGCACTGGGCCGCTTTCGCAGCGCGGCGGAAACCTGGAAGGCCTGGACTCGCCTGGGGACGCACACTTCTGCCGAAGAGGCCCTCTCACCCGCGGTCGAGCGGCTGAGGCAAGCGGCCGAGACATTAGCTGAAGAGCTGGAGAGTTACCGTGACTGATGACATACGCGCGTTGACGGCCCGGCTGGCTGACGAGCCGTCCAGCCTGGCCTTCCTGGAGCTGGGTGAAGCCCTGCGACGCCGGGGCCAGCTCGACGCAGCCTACAAGGTCGTTCGCGGAGGACTGAGCCGGTACCCAGGGCTGGCCGATGCTCACGACCTCCTGGGCCGCATCCTCGGCGACCAGGGAGACCTCGCAGGGGCATTCGACGCGTGGGCCGATGCCTTGCGATTCGATCCCATGCGAAGCGGCGCGCTGAAGGGCATTGGTTTCCTCTATTTCCGAGCCGGCGATATCCCCGCTGCCCTGGAGCATCTCCAGCGCGCTGCCGACATCGATCCCGACGATGAATCGATTGCCCAGGCTCTCGCCCGGGTGCGGACTGCCGCCAGAGCCACGGCGCAGGGCCGGCCGGAGGAGGTGGAGGAGGCGTTCGCAGCTGCTCCGGACTCGGCGCCGG
>JBDTUV010000169.1:0-6017 GCA_040007575.1 Gemmatimonadales bacterium | reverse complement strand
CACCGTCCTCGTCGATCTCGACGATCTCGCCGACCGAGAGGGTGCCCTTGTCCACTCCGCTGGTCGTGATAGCCAGACGTAACGGGTCACGATTCACCACAGCGCTGAAGTTACCGCTGGTGCCCAGCGCCCAGCCGCGGGCGTAACACTGACGCCCGATCTCGGCGAGTTGGGGGGCCAGCTCCGGGAAGCTCATGCGTCAAGGTACGGCGGCACGGTGGTAGGGCGGTAGGGCGGTAGGGCAGTGTGCTATTTCCACGCGTCATCCCGAGTATTATGCTATGATCCTTCGAGTGGAAATAAGATGGGGCCGGGGGTGAGATGGTTCAAAGTGGACCCTCGTGTGCTGGTGATAGCCGACGCCTCGTCCTACATCGGAGCAGCCGGTATTCTACCTGGAGGATCCATGCGTACCACTCTACTCCCGCTCACGGCGTTGGTGGCAGTCGTCGCGGGGTGCGGGTCCGGGGTAAGGGAGCCAAGGGCACCCTCCCTACCGCAGCGTGATCTCACCCTGGCGACCCAGGCCGCTCGAGTGGAGATCGCCTCCCCGGTGGAAGTCCAGCAGCTCCGGCTCACATACCGAACCATTCGTCATTCACAGCGGGTTCGGCCGACGCCGGCTCCGCGCTCGAGCTCCCCCGAGCCCAACGGGGTCCTCGCGGCAGTGTCGGCAGCCGCGCCCGTCGCCGCCGAGCCTGTGGCCCAGCCCGCAGCCTCCGCCAACGATCGGGAGCTCCTGCCAGGGAAGACCGTTACGCTGATTCCGGTCAGCAGTGGCCCTTCCGCGGCCCCGGACCCGACGGACGATATCCCCGCAGCACGAGGCCACACCATCGCGGCACGTGGCGGAGGCAGGTGTGGAGGTCGTGGCCGGGGACCGGGTATCGGGATCGCCGGTGCTCCTCGCCCGGATTTCCGCTAGATCTCCGGTTTAGGTTCGGAGGGAACGTCTCCGGCAACGGTAGCTCCGCTCGCTCGCCGTCCCCCTCTTACAGGCTCACTTCGAACTGGTAGCACTCGCTTTCGAGTACTACGGCCTGAGTGGCCTGCTCCACAACTCGAAAATGGATGTCAAACACGGCGCCGACCAACGTAAGCGGCAGAGTCCGGAAGAGCGCCTCACCTCCCGTGCCCCTCTCATCTGTTGTTATTACCTTAGGTATTAATCCTTGACCCAGGGTGAGCCAATCAGCAGGGTTGATCGTCCCCCCAGTGCAGACATCGTTGATCTCGGAATCAGTCGCTCGTTGCAATTGATAGCTGGTGTTCGGCTTGAGGTCGCGCACCCAGGTGTCAAGGTAAATGATGGTGGCGTCGTCTTTCGGCTGGCGAAACTTGACGTGGCCAAACCCGGCGCCCCGGAGAATGATTTCCAGGTTACGGTTGGGCGAGAAGCTGGCACTCAGTGACGCGCCGAGTGAGAGGGGTGACCCACTCGGCACTGAGGTAGGATCGCCGCAACCGGCAACGACAACAGCGCCAGCTACTAGAATGAAACGAGAGGGATAACGCATAGCTGCTCCTATGGTAAAGGGCACCGGCAGCCTGGCGGCGCCAAAAGAGCTCGTCGTCGGGGGATGAGGTGGAAGGCAAGGCAGAGATACGGGGCGGTACCGCTGCTGTCAATTACAAAGCGGGTGTGGGCCTTAGACGGAACCTTTCTTTGATCGGCTACGGACTATCGAACCGGCGGGTGGGGTAATGAAACCGGCTGGTCACCGGATTTGGGCAGGGGATCGTTCTTCCTGGTGCGTGACCGGCGCCGCCGGGGGTCCTCGAGTCCACCGCGGAACTCGAAATGGGTGGGGTCGAACGTCCGCGTATGCCGTCCTTCCCGCCGGCGGGAATGCGCCCGTTCGATCAGCTTCTGCGCCAGCTCGGTAGCCGGAATCCAGACGCCGGGAGTCAGCCCCGGATACTCTTCGGCGCACTCAGCCTTCAGCCGTGCCTCTCGTACGCCCCCAGCGGAATTCTTCTCCGGCACTCCGTCCTCCGTCTAATCGTGACGGAGCAAGTCTCGGCTGAACTGACGAAAACTTGAGCGGCTAGCCTGGGCTCCCGAACCTGGTGTGGCTAGGTTGAAAGCCACAGGAGATACCAAGATGCAGACAGAGGATCTACCAGAGGAATCCGCGGATCTACCAGAGGAATCCGTCGGCGAAGCTCCCCGGCGTGGTACGCTGGGAAGCAGCGCTGGCTTTGTGGCCGGAGTTCTCTTTGGTGCTGCCTTGGGGGTCGGGGTGGCGCTGCTCCTGGCCCCACGGCGCGGCGGTAAGACCCGGGGACGGTTTCGCCGACGAATGGATTCCTGGCGAGAGGATGCGCGAGAGGGGATCGAGCGGGCCGGGAGCCTCACCCGGGAGGAGCTGCGCCGCGGGAAGCGGCGCTTCCGTGCGGAGCTTGCCCGTGCCAAGGAACAAGCCGAGCGCGCCCTGGACTAGGCTCGCCCGTTAATGCTTCGCCAGCCGCCGGCGGAGCTCCGCGCCTTCTCGTTTGTACATCGAGTCCATCACCTCGCGCGCCGGAAGCGATTCGACCGCGTGCAGCTGGGTCTCCGCGTCGCCCTGACGTTTGCGGTCGGCATAGATCCGGGCCAGCTCGAGGTGGTGATAGATTCGTCCGGGATCGAGCTCCACCGCCTTCTGCATGTTGGCGATCGCGTTGTTCCACGACGCCTTCTTGAAGACCGCGGCGCCCAGAAAGTTGCGGGCGAAGAACCGGCTGAGGCCGGAGAGCCGCATGATCTCGGCGTTCCAGAGTCCCATGATGTGGTAGGCCCCATCGTGCCTCGGATTGAGCTCGATGGTCCGCAATGCCTCCGTGCGGATGATCCCGGCCCGGCGGATGCGCTCCTCCGTCGGCAGCGCCTGCGAGGCCCGGCCGATGGCGGCAGCCAACGCGAAGTGACCATCGGCACCCTGAGGCTTCGCCGCGACCGCTCTGGCGGCGTACCGCTCTGCGAGCGAGTAGAGTGAGTCCCGCTGTTTGCCCTTCGACGCCTCAGGGATCTGCTCGCTGAGATCGAGCAGGGTCAGCGCCCCGCGCCAGTTGGCGTCGTAGCTGGAGGAGTCCTGATCTAGTGCGGCCTGAAAGTGCCGGAGGGCCGTCCTCAGGTCGTGCGCCTCGTTTGCCGCGATGCCCATGGCCACGTGATCGGTCACTTGCTGGGCGTGGACGACCGTGAGGCTGCCGGCAGACCAACTGCACAGTAGGGCGATTTTCCAGACTCGTTTGAGCACCTGTTCGTCCGCTCCAAGAAAGGTGTAGAATGGTTATCCCGTCACTCATAGGGCACAAGCGGGACGGCCACGCTCTTGAGCCGGCGGAATGGACCGAGTTGATTCGCCAGTACACCGCCGGCCGAGTGCCGGACTACCAGATGTCCGCCCTGCTCATGGCGGTGGTCTGGCGCGGTCTGGCACCGGAGGAGCTCGCGGCGCTCACCGATGCCATGATCGACTCGGGCGACCGGCTCCGGTTCGATGGCTTCTCGCAGCCCCGGGTGGACAAGCATTCGACCGGCGGGGTAGGCGACAAGGTCTCCCTGCTGCTCGCTCCGATGGTCGCAAGCTGCGGGGTAGCAGTGCCCATGATGTCCGGCCGGGGTCTCGGCCATACCGGCGGCACGCTGGACAAGCTGGAGTCGATTGCGGGATTCCGAACCGCGCTCACGCTGGCAGAGACCCGGGCCCAGATCGAGCGGCTGGGCTGCGCCATGCTGGGGCAGACACCCGAGATCGCGCCGGCGGACAAGCGACTCTACGCGCTGCGGGACGTGACCGGCACGGTGGAGTCGATCCCACTGATCGCCGCGAGCATCATGTCGAAGAAACTGGCCGAGGGTCTCAACGGCTTGGTACTCGACGTGAAGACCGGAAGCGGAGCATTCCTCCCGGAGGCCGCGCGCGCCCTCGAGCTGGCTCGGACGATGATAGGGCTTGGGCAGACACGCGGCTGCCCCACGGTGGCCCTGCTCACAGCCATGGATCGGCCTCTGGGGCGAGCATGTGGCAACGCCCTGGAGATGGAGGAGGCCATCGAAGGGCTCCGCGGCGAGGGGCCGGACGATTTGATGGAGGTCACCTATGCACTGGGTGTCGAGATGCTCCTCCTGGTCGGTTCGGCGCCGAAGCCGGCCGAGGCGCGACGACGGCTGGAGGAGAGCATTTCCTCGGGCCGTGCGCTCGAGAAGCTGGCCCAGGTGATCGAAGCGCAGGGCGGAAACCCGGCGGTGCTCGACGATCCGTCGGTATTACCTCAGGCAGCGGAGGTGGAGGTGTTCCGCGCCCCGCGTGACGGGGTCGTCGCCCAAGTCGAGCCTCGTCGAATCGGCCGTGCCATCCTCGAGCTGGGCGGAGGCCGCCGGACAATCGAAGACGAGATCGATCCCTCCGTGGGCTTCGTCATTCCCGCCAAGCCCGGTGATCGGGTGCGGACCGGCGAGCCACTGGCCTCCGTTTTTGCCCGGGACCCGGCGGGGGCAGAGATCGGCCTGCAAGCATTGCGGGAAGCCATCGTAATTGCTGATGCAGGGAAGCTCGCGCCACTGATCAGCCACCGCGTCACCGCGGACGGCGTGGCCGCCTGGGCCTAGGGACATCGAATGCCGTTCGTCAGCTGGCCAGTGGGAACGCTGCTGATTGCGCTGGCGGCACTGGTCTCTCTGGTGCTCTGGCTCAGACGAGGCCGCAACTATCCGGGACCCCGCCTGGAGTCGAACGAGGATGGCATCGACCACGAGGCCTTGGATGCAGCCGAGCGGGAGGTGCGGGACCTCGACTCGAGCCAGCGGCCCGAGGATGGATTTGCCGGAGACGACTGGGGTCCGGGAGCATCGCGGCCCAGGCCGCCGGAAAGACTCTAGACCGTTCTGGGGTTGGCGTTGTTGCACGGGGCCACGACCACGTGTATTGGTTCCCGCACGTCACGGTTCATCCCGTTTACTCATCGGAGGTTAAGCCGCTTGAGGATCGCCTACATAGTCACCCGCTCGGACACGGTCGGCGGAGCGCAGGTGCACGTGCGTGACCTCGCTGTCTCCCTGCGGAACCATGGCCATGAGCCGGTCGTCCTCACCAGCGGGAGCGGACCCTACGTCGATACCCTGCGGGCGGCAGGGGTTGAAACCATCTCCATCAAACATCTTTCCGCCGCCATTCGCCCCTTATCGGATTTGCGCGCGTTGGGAGAGATCCGTTCGGCCTTGAAGCGGCTTCGCCCGGACCTCGTCTCGACCCACTCCTCCAAGGCCGGAATCCTGGGTAGGGCGGCCGCGAGAGCGCTGGGGATACCGGTGGTGTTCACCGCCCATGGGTGGGCCTTCACGCCAGGGGTCCCCCGGCGGAAGGCCGAGCTGTACCGCTGGATCGAGACGATGGCGTCTCCTTTGGCCTCGCGGATCATCACGGTCTCCGAATTCGACCGCCAGCTGGCGCTGGCCCGGAACGTCGTGTCGGCCGAGAAGGTCACCACCGTGCATAACGGCATGCCGGACGTCGACCCCCGCTTGAGGGCGGATGCCGGCCGCTCCCCCGTTCGCCTGGCCATGATCGCTCGCTTCGAGCCGCAGAAGGATCACGCGACCCTGTTTCGGGCGCTCGCCGGGCTGCTGGACGAGCCATGGCACCTCGATCTCATAGGTGACGGCCCGCTGCTCCCCCAGGCTCGGACGAAGGCCGCCGAGCTTGGCTTGGCTGAGCGGGTCCGATTCTGGGGACCGCGCATGGATGTCGATGAGCGTCTGGCGGAGGTGCAGGTGGCGCTACTCATCTCCAACTGGGAAGGGTTCCCACGCAGCATCCTCGAGGCGATGCGCGCCGGACTGCCAGTGGTCTCATCGGCAGTAGGGGGAATTGCCGAATCGGTGCAGGAGGGTGAGACAGGGTTCGTCGTGCCCCAGGGCGATGTGGAAGGGCTGCGAAAGCGATTGAGGCAGTTGCTGGCCGATCCAGCGTTACGGACTCGGATGGGCCAGAAGGGCCGCCAGCGCTACGAGCGGCTATTCACCCTGGAGC
>JBDTUV010000168.1:0-6065 GCA_040007575.1 Gemmatimonadales bacterium | reverse complement strand
CCTCACCGGCGGGAAAACTGGGTTCGACGCCATACTTCTTGCGGTAAGCCTCGATGAAAGTCTTGTTGGCGGCGGTGGACAGGGTCGGAAGGTAGGCCGCCGAGAGGTACACGCCTTCGGCCAGGGGCCCGGCAGCTTCTATGCCCTCGAGCCCGTCGCCGCCCAGCACCGGCATGGTGAGGCCGCGTTTGCGTGCCTGCCGCAGGACCTCCTCGGCCTCCGGGCGATTCCCCGCCACGACGAGAAAGTCGGTCCCCCCGACCTTGGCCAGGCGATCGAGATAGGGGCCGACGTTGGGAGTGTCGCCCAGGTAGGGGTCGATCGCTTTGAGTACGCCGCCGCGGCGGGTAAAGTCCTTGACGAAGGTCTGGCGCACGCCCCGACCGTATTGGTCGTTCAGGTACAGCACCGCTCCCCGCTGGAGCCCGAGTGTGTCATGAACCCAGCGCGCGAGCGCGGCACCATGGGCCAGGTCGCTGGGGCAGATGCGGAAAGTGTAGTCGCCGGCGGTAGAGACTTCGGGCGATGAGGACGAGGGAGAAATGGCGGCGACCGGATCCGGTCCGCCGTTGTACACCGGAGCGGCGGCGAGGGTGGTGCCGGACCATAGGTGCCCGATTACGGCCGACACGCCGGCGTCGTAGAGATCGGTGGCAACGAACACGGCGGAATCCGGATCGGCGTAGTCGTCCCGCTCGAGCAGCTCCAGCGGCCGGCCGTTGATGCCGCCGCCGGCGTTGATCTCCTCTACCGCGAGCTCGGCAGCATGTTTCATCGGCACGCCGACCGGGTCGCTCAAGGACCCTGCCAGCCCGATCCGGATCGGTCCCGGAGAGAAGCTGCAGGCCGAAAGGAGCAGCGAGGCCGCGAGCCAGCATGCTCGAGCCGACCCACTATGCCAGCGTTGGCGGTGTCTGCCAGCTACAAAGAGCTCCACGCACTTCCCCCATCTGAACGGAGTCCGGGCCTGGCCCGAATTAGCGACGATGCTCGATTGGACTGACCGAACACCCGATGCGACCTTCGACTTACATGGCCAGAGCGTCGTCGAGGCCGTGGCCAACGCCGAGCGCTTTCTGCGGGCGCAGGCCAAGGCGCGGCCCGGCGGCGTTGTCCGGCTCATCACGGGTCGAGGACGGAGTGGCGGCGGGGCGCCTATCCGCACCCGGGTCCGGGGCCTGCTGCGCACGCTGAAGGACTCTGGCAGCGTGGTCCGTGACTACACGTTGGAGGAGACCGAAGGCAGCTATCTGGCCCGGCTCGCCGGCTGAGCTGTATCCGGCCTGGTCGAGGCCGGCCGACTCCGCCCCCATCCGTCGAGCACATGACCGTCCACCAGGCTGACCGACGCGACCTTGCCAGCTCGCTCCAGTCTCCAAGTGAGACGAATCATGCGGCCTCGGCGCACCCACTGCAGCATCCACTGCGCGCCTTGGACCCGCGGCCCCGTCCTGCCGTAGCTCTTCTCCAGCGTCTCCCGCCAGCGTTCGAGCTCCCCGGGGGCGAGGACTCCCGACAGCGTGATCACGCCCGCCAGGCTATCCATGGCGGAGACCCACAGCTCCACCGCGCCTCCTTCCCTGGCAGTCAGGGCCGCCCGGCATTCGTTGACTCGGCGGTCGACTCTGGACTGACGGCAACGCATGCGGCTGCCGCCGATAGCACGGAGGTGGAGTTGGAGCTCCTCAAGCCGAGCGCCCGCGCGAAAGCCTTGGAATTGCAGGCTAGCGGTGTCTGTGACCTGGGTGGCGGAATTGGCACCCAGGAAGGTGGGAGCCAGAAGCAGGCTCGCCACGGCGAATGCGCGGACTTGTATCAGCATTTGTGGCAACGGCCTCGATGGGACTGTGACGAGAGGAGTATCGGTCAGGCGGGCCGTGAACTGGAGACACCAGCAGCCCCCGCCGGTGGGCGGGGGGTGCGGTGGGCATGGCGACTAGTCGGGAAGGGCGCTGGGGGTTTCAGACCTTACGGACGTTCGAGGCCTGCAGCCCCTTGGGGCCCTCGACTACCTCGAACTCCACGTTGTCTCCTTCGGACAGAGATCGGAATCCGTCGGCGATGATTGCCGTGTGGTGCACGAACACATCCTTGCCACCGTCCTGCGCGATGAAGCCAAACCCCTTTGCGTCATTGAACCACTTGACCGTGCCCTTCGCCATTGCTACGACCTCTTGAAAAGGGAGCCCTAGGGCCCCGGGGGAAAGCCCCCGGCCGGTATGGCCGGGTTAAAAGCCCCAAAAAAGGCCGCCCGGACTGTATCGTCCGACGGCCCAGCTTGCGTCAAAAATGAAAGGGAGGCACCGCGCGATGCATGTGATAAGGTCATGCTTGGGAACAGTTTTGTCAATAAGTCGGGTCTCAGTCGGGAGGCAGGAGTCGGGACTCACCTCAGAACCACGCCGGCCGCCCGCAGCTCGTGATCGAGCAGCCACCGCTTCTTGGTGAGGCCTCCACCGTAGCCGACCAGGCTGCCATCCTTGCCGACGACCCGGTGGCAGGGAATCAGGATGGCGAGGTGATTGGCCGAGACCAGCCAGCCGATCTGGCGGGGGTGGAGCCGGGTTGCCCGGGCCACGTCATCGTAGGAACGGGTTTCGCCGAGAGGGATCTTACGCAGAGTCCTGAAAACGGCGTTCTGTGCCGGGGAGAGGTCGAACCAGCGCTTCAAATGATTGGGATAGGGGAAGGGCTTGGGCGAACCGGTGAAGTAATCGTCGAGCCAGGCGGTCGTGATCGGGCAGGTTCCCTGCGCAATGTGCAGCTCTGGAACAGCGGCCCGAAGCCGAACCGCCCACTTGATGGTTACTGCTCGAGTGGGAAACTCGATGACGAGCGGGCCGGCTTCACACTCCACAACGGTCAGCGCGCCGATGGGCGAGCTGTACGAGGTCCATTCCACTCGCATGCGGTTCTCCAGGGAGGGAAGGACGCGTCCTTCCCGTCTAATCTTAGCCGTTCCCGGGTCTTGCTGCACGATGTACATTCACCGCCATCCTGCAGGGCTCTTTCGACTCGTCCCCTCTCGAGGCTACGATGGTGCACCTCCTTTCGATGCTCGCCGCTCTCCAGCAGCACCCCACCTCGGCGCTTGCCAAAGTCACCATCGAGCCGGCCGAAGTGGCCGTGCAGGTCGGCGACACGGTGCGCCTCACGGCAAGTGCCGTGGACTCGTCCGGCCGGTCCGTGCGTGCCGTGTCGATCCGCTGGTTTCAGTCGGGTGGGCACTTCGAAGGGCGAGTCGATTCCACTGGCCTGGTGACCGGAGGATCGACCGGCACCCTCAACGTGAGCGCCTTGGTGAGCCCCAAGTCGGGAGGCGCACCGGCTACCGGGTTTGCTCGAGTCACCGTGCTTCCCCAGCCGGCGGCCAAGCTCGTACTCGACCGACATGTTGCCAGGCTGTATGCCGGCCAGTCGCTCGCGCTGGTCGCGGCTCCCTATGCGGCTAATAACGATCGCCGCTACGACCAGGTGCTGTGGAGCTCCGACGCCCCGGCGGTGGTGGCAGTGAGCCCCGGCGGCCGGTTGAGCGCCACGCGACCAGGACGGGCCACGATTACTGCCCGGGCCGGCCGGGCCGCGAAGTCGTTCACCGTACTCGTGACACCGAATCCGGTGGCGTCCATGGATATCGAGCCCGCCACCGCCACGGCTCGCGCCGGAGACGTGGTGCCCTTCGTCTTCCAGGGCCGGACCCGCGACGGTCGGCCTGTCACTGACGCCGCACCGGAATGGGGGCTGAGTCCGGGCAACGCCCAGATCGACGCCGAGGGGCACTTCGTGGCGGACGTGCCGGGCAGCTATCGGGTCACCGCCAGCTTTGCCGGAAAGATTGCCGAGGCGACAGTCGAGGTCCGTGCCCGCGATGTTCGCCGGCCCACAACCCTGGTTGGCCGCCTGCCGCTCCGGGTCCCCACCGCCGAGTTCTGGCTTCACCCCGACGGCAAGCACGGTTATCTGAGCACCATCGGGGACCGAGTCTATGCTCTCGATCTGAGCAACCCGGCGACGCCGATGATCACCGATTCCGTGGTGGTCGATGCCCGAACGATCAATGACGTCATGACCACCGAGGACGGCAAATACGGAGTGCTCACCCGGGAGAATGCGTCCACCCGGAAAAACGGCATCGTCATTCTGTCCTTCGAAGATCCGGCACACCCAAAGCCCATCGCGGAGTTTACCGAAACGGTGACCGGGGGTGTGCACAGCACGTTCGTGTATCGCGGTTACGTCTATCTTACCGACGATGCGACCGGCTCACTCCGGGTGATCGAAATCCGTGACCCATATAAGCCCCGTCAGGTGGCTCGCTGGCAGACGCGTCCGGACGAGGCCGGAAATTTCCTCCACGACATCGACGTGAAGGATGGCCTGGCGTATCTGAGCTATTGGAACCAGGGGCTGGTCATCCTCGACGTCGGAAACGGGATCAAGAACGGCAGCCCGGAGAATCCCCAACTGGTCTCACAGTACAAATACGACCTGAACTCCTTGTATCGAGACGTCGAAGCGGTCGGCGGCCCCGGCTTCATTCGCGGAACTCATACCGCGTGGCGCGCGGGAAAGTACGTATTTCTGGGTGACGAGGTGTTCTCCGCCCGCCCGCGCCGAACTGAGGGGGGCGGCGTGGTCGGTCTTGGCCGGGCGTACGGCAGGCTCCATGTCATTGACGTCAGCGATATCGCCAGCCCGAAGGAGGTGGCTTACTACGAGCCTAAGGATGGCGGGAGCCACAACGTGTGGGTGGCTGGGGACACGCTCTACATGGGTGACTATCAGGGCGGCCTCAGGGTGCTCGATATCTCCGGTGAGCTCAGGGGCGACTTGCAGCGCCAGGGCCGGGAGATCGCTCACGTGGTGACCGGCGATGGCGATGGTACCGTACCCAACGCTCCGAATGCCTGGGGCGCCATATACCGCAACGGATTGATCTACGTCCCCGATATCAACTCGGGGCTCTGGATCGTCCGGGTTGAGCCGAAGTCGGAGCTGGTTCCCTGAAGGCGGGTAAGCGGGTAGGACGGTAAGTCGGTAAGCCGGTTTGGCTGTCGCCGAGTGACACACTCACCTACGCGCCGAGCGTGCTTACCTCGCCTACCTATTTAACCGTTGCAGAAGTCTGTACTCTGCGTACCCGCGTACCTCCTTACCCGCTATATTCTCCTCATGTCCACTCCACAAACGCTCGCCGTCCGCACCTTCACCGATCGTGCGGAGGGACTCTCACACTTCGTGCTCCGCGCCGGGGAAGCCCCCCGGCTGCTGGCGTTCGATGACGCGCTCGGATGCCCGGTGGAGACCGCGCTCGCGGCCCTTGAGTGGACCGGAGCCGTCGGGATTCTCCAGGACGACGACCTGTTGCACGCGGCTCGCCTGACCAGCGAGACTGCTGCCGCCGTGATCGAGCGAAAAGGGCAAGATGGACGGCGGTACGTCTATCTGGGGCCGCGCCTCGACGCTCCGCCCATGGATGTGTTCGAGGGAGCGATTCTGTTCGACGAGCCGGGTGTAAAAGCCGTGGAATTCTCTCAGCGAGCGCATGGGTTGGCGCACTTCCTCCGCGCCACCTCGGGTGCCGGAGCCCTGCTGGCGCTCCTCGGACGGCGTGCTCCCGAGATTCGCCACCTGCGCCGCTGGCTCGGCTCCATCATCCAGGAGCTCGATCTGCCGAGACCGCTGGTAGCCGGGTGGTTCGCCGCAAGCTCGGCTGGCTGTCTCTTCTCTTCAGGCGAGGGTGAGCCGACCTACCGCTACATCGAAGTAGGTACTGAATCCTGAGCCTGTGACTCTCGCAATGGCATGCGTTCCGCACGCTCCATCGATTTTCCGCAGCCCCCCAAGCTCGCAGCCGCCATTTCTCAGGTCATCAATGTGGATACACATGTCCACATTGTGTTGATGGAGACGGTATGGTGAGTGGCAGAAGTGACTTAGGTTTCCACATCTCTTCCACACCTAAAACGCTGTAACCCGAAGAAAGACAGGTACTTGCGTGATTGGCGCAGGTGCCTATCTTGTTGTCACGCACCTCATCGGAAACGTACTGAGACCCCGTGTCA
>JBDTUV010000167.1:0-6128 GCA_040007575.1 Gemmatimonadales bacterium | reverse complement strand
CTTTCGCGCCCGCCGGCCGTTTGGAAACTACCGGTTGCCTCCACCACCGGCGCGCCCGCCGTGGCCACCACCCTGACCTCCGCCTCCACCCTGGCCTCCGCCCGGACCTTTTCCTCCACCGCTACCACCGCCTCCTTGACCACCACCCCCGCCGCCGCCGGGACCTCTGGGGCCGCCCCCGCCCCCGCCCCCACCGCCGCCGCCGCCACCCCCGGGGCCTTTACCACCACCACCGCCGCCGGGATTGCCACCAGGGCCACCAGGGCTTCTGCCGCCGCCGCCGCCGCCCCCGCCACCAGGATTACCGCCCCCGCCGGGACCCTTTCCGCCGCCGCCGCCGCCCCCGCCACCAGGATTACCGCCCCCGCCGGGACCCTTGCCACCGCCGCCACCGCCGGGATTCCCGCCGCCACCGCCCGGTCCCTTACCTCCGCCACCGCCCTGGCCGCCACCACCACCCTGGCCGCCACCGCCACCCTGGCCGCCACCGCCTTTCCCGCCGCCGGGGTCGTCTCTCCTCGCGGTAGGTGATAGTGGTTCACCCATGCCGGAGAACTCCCGGCTCCGATCCTGTGTCATATCCCGACTCCTTTGACTGGTGAGCTGATGATCATTCCGAGGGACGCAGCCAGGTACCGCATTCCGAAAACCAGCAACCACCCAGGGGTATGGCGCGAACCAGGCGGAAACCGCGGCTCGTCGCGCCCCGAGCCCTACGCGATGATAACCTGTTTCCCCGAGAGAGAACATAGAAGGGTCTGGGCTCAGGAGGGCGGAGGATCCAGCCTCGAGCTATCCGGGAGCCCGCCCAGTTGAAATTTGTTCGTCGGCGGGAATGTATTGGGGGAGCTCAGGTCTCATTTCTGTGTCCTGAAACACGGTGTGGAAATGGAAAACGCGCTCGTGCGCTGACAGGCACACAAGGGCGGGGATGGGCGGTACCTATCGCTCGTCAGTCTCTGGGGTCGCGGAGCTCAGTACCGCGCGCACCATGCGCGCCAGCGCTTCGGGGGAAAAGGGTTTTTCGAGATAGGGAATCCCGGTTTCCAACAGCCCCCGCCTGGTCAGGTCGTCGTCGGTGTAGCCCGACATGAAGATCACCGGAAGGCCTGGCCGTAGCTCGGAGACCCGCTGGGCCAGTTCCTGCCCGCCTAGCTCCGGCATGGCCAGGTCGGTCAGGACGGCGTCAACTGAACCATGCTCTGATAGAGGGGCCAGCGCTTCGCGGCCGTTGACAGCCTCGAGCACGTCGAACCCTGCTTCGGAGAGCGAACGACGAGCCATGGTGCGCACCAATGCATCGTCTTCCACGCGCTTTCCAAGCCGTACATGTGAGCCATGGCGTCGTGGCACTCGGCCAGCTCGGCAAGGGCATAAAACCGGTCGATCTGCTCAGCAGCCGGCAGGTCTATCGCCACGGGCTCGGGCAGCTCGATCCTCCACACCCCCTCGGCAGTTTGCTCGATGAGCGCCCGATACCGCTCCTCGCTCTTCTTCGCTTCCCGGGCTGCCGTCTCCGCCCGAACCTGCGCCCGGAGCCTCGATTCGCCGAGCCACCCTGCGGCAACCCCGGTCAGGATGAACAAGGCTGCGCCGAGCGGTGCCACCGAGCCGGCCGTGGCGAGGGACATCGATGGTGGGAAGAAGAGGTAAAGCGCCAGGCCGGCGCTGGCTGCCGTCGCAACCACGGCAGGACCCAAGCCCCCTAGCCAGGCTGCCAGGAACATAGCCGGGAACAGGGTCACGTAGGGGAGCTCGTAGCCCAGAACCGGGGTCAGTAATATTCTCACCGCCACCATCAAGAGAACGGCGGTGAGTGCGAGCAGGTACGGGGCGAATCGGTTCAGCGGTGAATCGGTTCGAGGCACTTGAGACGCGGGTGATGGGTTCAGGCGCGTAAAGGCGGATGACTGTCGCGTTCTCAATCAGACGATGATAGATCTGGTGGCTCGTTCCCTGACTCGAGCGCCTTAGCTGAGCGAGGCCAGTAGCTCGCTGCAGGCCGGGGAGTTACTGCATTGCCGCTTCCCAGTTGCCATCGAGCGTCACCACGCCATTGGGCGGTCCGAAGTCTATTCTCCAACGCGCCGTGCCTGACATCGACGTGCCACTCACGGTACCGGTAAAGTGGGAGTCCGGAGTGTCTATATCGAAGCTGACGTTGTTGCCGTCAACCGCGCCATTCTTGACCGACCCGGAAAGCACAGGTGCTGATGAGTTGCCCCTGGGCCCCGAACAAGTGAGCGCCCCCCCACTGTACAACCCGGAGAAAGTGTTTCGCGTCTGGGTCAGGGTAAGCTGGGTAGCGCCGGTGCTGCTGCATGATATGGCGCCGCCGGTCATATTCGATACTGCCGCACTCCAGGTCCCACTTACATCAGCCGCGGGCGGGGGCTCCGTGTTGCTGCCTCCTCCGCAAGCCGCGACGCCACAAAGCGCGATGATCAAGCATCTGCGCATGGCACCCTCCTGAGGATCCGATTGAGAAAGCGAGCTCAAGGATAAGGTACGCCGTCATTCCTGTCTCGGCCATTCCCCCGAGCGCCGCGGAACAACTGAGACGCGGTATTCATCACCCCGCTCTTCGATGCGAACCTTGAAGCTGATCCGTATCTCCTCTGCCATATCTTCACTGTTCAGTACCTTGATGAGTTGTTCGGCTGATAGATGCCTGACCATGGCCGCGGAGACCCACAGCGCATGTGATCTTTCGCCTGTTGGCTCGAGCTCATGCCAGACGTGAAATCCGACCTCTAGATCCACTTCCCAGCGAGGGAAGCTCACGTGCCAGCCTTGCTCTCCCATCCAGGTGACGATCGCCGCGTTAGTCTCGGGAGGGACGGTAGCTGCTGGGGTGTTCATCGTTTGCTGAGGAGAGGTTCGTGCTTGTCAAGAGCAGAAGGAGGTCAGTCAGATCAGTCTGGAGCGCGGCGGCCCCCGAGGTAACTCGGAGGGAATGGGCCCGGCGCGACTCGAACGCGCGACCTCTTGCTCCGGAGGCAAGCGCTCTATCCAACTGAGCTACGGACCCGCAACCACTTACGCCCTGCAGACCTTCAATAGTGCGGGAAAACAGTGCCGGATGCTGCTGTTCTCCAGAGCCCAATTTTAACCCCTGCCTTCCCATATGGTAGCCCTGCGTGTGGCCCTCCCGCGGGAGAAGCAGACCGCCGATCTCAACGAACCACTGTTCCGGGCGGAACTCGGGTGCTTCGACTCGGTGCCGAACCTTGCCAAGCCGGGCATACACCCGCCGCACCATGTCCTCCGACTCGTGACCGAGCTCCCGCGAAACGGTATACAGGCTGACCGGCTGCCCGCGGTCAAGGGTTTGGAGCCGGGCTGCACAGTAGGTCTGGCGGAACACGCGAGTCCGGATGCGCTTGCCAACCCACATCAGCTGGCGGCTACCGCCCGCTGCTCGAGGCCGGAGTGCGGGTCTTCGAGTGGAAGGGGCCGATGCTGCACGCCAAGACTGCGGTTGCCGACGGGTAGTGGGCGCGGGTCGGCTCGAGCAACCCTAAACATTGCGAGCTGGCTGGGGAACTACGAGCTGGATGCGATCGTGGAGGACGAGGGATTCGCGCGGATCATGGCGCAGCAGTACGCCGACGACCTCACCAACGCCACCGAGGTCTTACTCGGTGCTGCGAAGCCCGACCGTTCATCGAGAGCCTGGGTTCGCTCCAGAGGAGGCGGAAGTGCGGGGCGCGCGGTCGCCGGCGCGATCCGCCTCGGCAACACGGTCACGGCTGCAATGACCGACCACCGCGTGCTCGAGCCGGCAGATACGCGCATCGTGGGCGCAGCCGGGGCTGGGTTGATCGCGGCCGCGGTCGTGGCCGTCTTCTGGCCAGGCTTGGCCGCGATTCCTTTCGCTGTGCTCACCGCGTGGGTCGGCGGGGCGCTGCTCGTGCGGGCCTATCGCCTCTATCGGCCTCGCAGGCAGGGCGGCGCTGCACTGGGTGCCGACGCTCCCACCCCCGTCCGCCATCGCGCCGATATCCTTCAATAGCTCCGGGTTCGAAGGCGTGACACTCGAGCTTGAAGTCGAGCGTGGGCGACTCTTTCTGCCGGAGGAGGCCCCCCAATTCGCGCACATCTTGGATTAGTGCTCGGCTCCAAACTCCTTGACCCGAGGCCACGCGTGCAGGGCGAAAGCAGCGGCAGCGAGTCCTTGCGCCGTGTGGCCCAGCAGTGGTACGACAGGCGGCAGCCCAATCATGGGTCCGACTGCCGCGGCCATCACGCCCAGGTTTAGCAGGCCATACGCGAGCCATGCAAACCTTTCCTGCCCCCGCTCTGATCCGATGCGAAAGCGGGGCAGAATCCAGAAGGCCACTCCGAGCGCCAGTTGTACCATCCAGCCGATCAACAGGAACTCGATGTGAAGGGGGAGCAGCCGAGCCACCGGTGCCCCGAGCGGGATGCCGCGATTCACGAGGAGGACCGCGCCGACGAAGAATCCGATCCCCAGGTAGGCTAACGCGGTTCGCACGAACCACACGCTCAATCTTGGCATCCTCAGCGCCCCCGCACCCGCGACCAGGTGTTGGCGACGAACGCCCAGCCGGCGAGCAGCTGGGCGACGGCCGAGCTAACGAGCAGGCCGGCGGCATCTCCGCCCAACAGAGCCCGTGGCTCACCCAACACGCGCAGCAGAAGCCCGAGATTGAGCAGCACGAAACTGGTCCAGCCCAGTCGCTCGCCGCGCTGTGTTCTGGCGCTCGAAGGCTTGGGGAAGAGCCAGAACGCGACCCCGAAAATGAGCTGCGTGAGCCAGCCCACGACCAGCAGGTGGAGATAGGTGGGCCAGACCACGCGGAGGAAAGGCACCCGATCGGAGAGCGGCGGCTGCATCGCGATAGAAAGAGCGAGCGCCGCGACCAAGTAGAGCATGGCCGATTTGATGAACCATCTGGTCAGGATCGGCAGGACGTCACCATTGAATCGAGTTAGACAGCGATCGCCAGGTTGGTCACGCCACTCCGAGCTTCTCCACGATCAGTGTCGTAACCATACCGAACATCCCATGTCTGACTCGGCGTGGGGCACGATATGGCAGTGGAATGCCAGGTCCCCGGATTGGTGGCCTTCACCAGCACGTCCCAGCGCCCGCCCAGGGGCAGGGCGTGGGCACAACGACCGGTGTCCCTGACGCGGGGACTGAGGGTGCTGCGGCCACCTTGGTCTTGCCGCAGGCACTCAAGGTAGTGAGTACGCTGGGAAGCGCCACGGCACATCGGCCCCCTTTCGCCCGAAGGCACGCTGCGATGTGCCTGCGGCCGAATCTCGAGTCTGGGACACCGGAACCTCACTTGCCCTGTGGAATGTGTCCTGCTTCCATGCCGGCCCGAGTCTACTCTCCACCTCGTGAAGCTAATCTGGAAGAATGGTAAAGCTTCTTTCATGAATCGGTTTGCCCACCCGACCTTGGCCGTCTTACTATGAGAGGTCCTGCTGGTCCGCTGTCGCGAGCCCGGCTGTCGTCCGGCGCCGACCTCAACTGGGAGATCACATGCCGCGCGCCTTCTGGGTGGCCGCAAGTTCGGTAAGCCTCTTTTTCGCTGCGTGCCGTCCCTCCACCTCCGATCGTACCGGCGCATCCGACCGTGCCGAGCCCGGCGGCCCCGCTGACCAGCAGCACACGACCAGTCCTCAGGAGGAGCCCGATACCACTCCGCCGGCCGGTGTGTCGCACGGCGAGGCGAAGATTGGGGGGCCGGAGGCCGAGCTGGCGCCCGTGCCCGCGCGGCTCGCGCCGGCAGAGCGGACGCGCCTCCACAGGATCCGGCTCGAGATGAGCCACGCGCCAATCGCCATCGCGCCAGCGGTACGCTATGCCGCCTGGACCTTCGGTGGCACGGTGCCTGGCCCCGCGCTCCGCGTTCGCCAGGGGGACACGGTGGACTTCACCCTGGTAAACCGTGCGAATATCCCCCATAGCATGGATTTTCACGCCGCGGAGATCGCGCCGAGCAGGTACTATGTCAACGTGATGCCTGGCGACTCGCTGCACTACCGATTCGTGGCCCGGCAGCCAGGCGCCTTCATGTACCACTGCGGCACGGCGCCGGCGGCGATGCACATCGCGAACGGGATGTACGGCGCGCTCGTCGTCGACCCGG
>JBDTUV010000166.1:0-6192 GCA_040007575.1 Gemmatimonadales bacterium | reverse complement strand
GGATCTGGAAATCGAGCTCCACGTTGTCCATGTCGAACGGCACGTGCTGCTCGGCTTCCCAGCGGATGACTTCGCGGGCCTCCGACTCCCCCATGCGATCCATCGTGATCTTCTTGACGATCACGTCCCGGCCGCCCACCGCCGTTACTACCGACTTGGTCTTGATACCAGCCGAGGCCATCAGACTCTTGATGGCCTCCGCGACGATACCCGGATCCATGATCTCTCCCTCGACGATGGCGTCATGGCCAATCGAGGTGAACGCCACCTTCGTCAGCACCGGACCACCGGATGCGTGCGAGATCGCGACGAGCTTGATCAGGCCGCTTCCGATGTCCAGCCCGACAGTCGTGGACGTGCGCCCGAAGAGTCCCATAGTGTCCGCTGGTTGAGGATGCGGTCAGGTTATCTCGAAGATCAGTGGGCAACCGATGTGCCACACAAATTGCACTTTGGCAATCCTTTGCAGTGAAGCAGGTTAACGCTAGAACTGACGGCAGCCTTCTGGCGATCAAGTCGCCCGCTTCTTCTCTTTCGCAAGCGGTCTCTCGGGATGCAGCAGTGACCCTGTTACAATGCGGTGCAACATCTGGCAGTGGCCCCCGAGCGGCTTTCAGCGACCATTCGCTCAGTAAAGCTGGACCCAGGCTCGCTGGCTCAAGCGCGCTACCCTCCCGGAATCCGCGCCGCTATCCGCCGCGGCAGCCAGCCGCACCAGTAAGCCCAGCGACCGCACCGCGAGGGTGGCGTCCGCCGCGCCGTGCCTGACCCCGCGTACCCGAATCAGGAAGAGGGTGCCGGTCAGCCTGGTAACCTGGCGACTGGCGCTGACCCCACCAGCGAGCGTCAGCGTGCCGATGTCGAGCGGCGCGCCTCCCACCGGCAGAGCCTCGAGTGTCCCGGCGGCGACTGTGGCGACGGCATCGCTTAGCGCCCCCTCGGCGATCTCGCCGGCCTGCACGGCGAAGAGGGCGTTCCGTCCACTCTGCTGCTCCAGCCGCCCGGCGAAGAAGATGCCACTCACCAGCGCTCCGATGACGGCGAGAACAAACAGCGCAACAGCCAGCGCGATGCCCCGCTCGTCGGTCCGCCCTGCTCCTGCACCACCGCCGCCGGCCAGAGACGACGCCCTCACGGCTGCACGGCGTTCCGTAACGCCACCTGGGTGACGAGCTCCTCTTCGACCGGTACGCTGTTTCCCGCGCCGCCACCCTCGGTCGTTCCTCGCAGGGTGATCCGGATGCTCCTGATGCTCGTGCGATCGATGCTGGGCGTTCCGCTCGCATCCAGGTACTCGAGACCGAAGCCGTTCCCTTTGGTCAGAGGCCCGACGAGCGGCTGGATAGCTTCCCCGCTGCTTACCGACCGCGCTCCCAGCCAGGACCTGCCCTCGGATTCATAGAGCCGCAGCTCCATCACCTCTGCGATGCGAACCGGCGTACCAATCTCGGGGCCGGCCACCGATGCGCCGGCGGGCACGGTCAACGTGATCCCGGGACCGAGGGCTCCTGGACATGGAGAGACCGTCGCCACGCTCACGATGTTCGTGCCCAGCCAGGAGTCTGCGGCTCCGGCCGCTGCGCTGTCCTCGCTGAAGATCAAGACCTCATCCCTTCCCGCCTGGGGATCTCGGGCACCAGAAAAGCTGCTCCGAGCTATTCGAAAGGTGGTGGCGCTCGGCGCCGCGCAGATAAAGCCCATGCCTCGCATGGCGCGATAGACCACGGCGTTCGACCCTGCAACCAGGATGTCGTTCTGGCCTCCGGTTCCCCCCGTCACCGCGCTTAGCTCCCGAAGCTCCCCCAGGACGAGAACGGCGCCGGCCCGCACGTTGGACTGCAGGTCCACCCGCTGCGCCTGTGCCCGCGTGATCCGCTGAGTGCTGAGGAGGACGCTGTAGAGCGCGCCGGCCACCACCAGAGTGAGAGCCAGCGAGACCATGACTTCGATCAGGGTGAAGCCACGGCGCGATCGCGTCAGCATGTCAGCACGGTCTCGAGCATGGCCTGGCGGCTTCCCCGCGCAGTCAAATAGGTGATGGTGACTCGGACCTTGCGGAGCCTGCCGGTGGGCGCGACGAGCCACGATTCCGTCATGCTGCCGGAGAGGGCTGGGCCACCGGAGGCAAACCCGGGATCGGTGCAGCGTGGCGACGTAGCGTACGCCGCGAGACGCAGGCTTTCCATGCGCCGCGAGGCCGCATGCGCCGCACGAGTCTCGACCCTGCCCAGCCCGATCATTCGCGTGACCGTGGCCGACGTGCCCATCAGCGCGGCGATTCCCACTGCCAGCACGAGGACGCCTACCAGGACCTCGGTGAGCGTGAACCCCAGCCGGGAAGCTTTCATGGCGACCCCTCTCCTGGACACTCAGAAGGTGGCGTCGGCGCCGCAGAAGCAGGTACCCATTCCGCGCGGCCCTTGTCGAATTGTTTGGGGAGTCATCGCGAGCGGGCCGGCGGCCCGTGGCGTTCCCGCGGTTCGGCCTATTGCGGACTGGATTACTTCGGACGCGATGCGTCCTCGCAATGACTTACGCGATCAGTGAGCCGGGAGCCGCCGCAGCTTGTAAAAGAGGGTACGCAGGCTGATGCCAAGAAGGCTGGCGGCCTGCCTCCGGTTGCCATTCGACGTCTGAAGGGCGCGCTGGATGACCTCCCGCTCCACGGCTTCCACCTGAGTTCGGAGGTCGAGCGACCCGTTTGTCGCGCCGTTCTGGCCGGATCCGGCGCCGTTCGAGAGGGCGAAATCCTTGCAGTCGAGCGGTCCGCCTACTCCGAGCACCGCCGCACGCTCCAGCGTGTTCCGCAGCTCGCGCACGTTGCCGGGCCAGCTATGATGAGTGAGGGCCGCGAGTGCCGCAGGCGTTATGCTCACCGGATGGCCTAGCCGCTGGGCCATCTGCCTGGCGAAGTGAGTGAGCAGCTCGGGGATGTCCTCAGGGCGCTCCCGCAGCGGCGGGATGTGCAACCGCACGACGTTCAGCCGGTAATAGAGGTCCGACCGGAATTCGCCCCGCTCCACCGCTTGCTCTACTGGACGGCCGGTGGCCGCGAGCACCCGGACATCGATCTTGCGTGAATCGCGTCCGCCTAGGCGCCGAACCTGGCCCTCCTCCAGCACCCGCAGGATCTTGGCCTGGAGCCCAGAGGACACCTCTGCGATCTCGTCAAGAAACAGCGTGCCGCCGTCGGCCAGCTCGAACAGGCCGGCGTGATCGGTCGTGGCTCCGGGGAAGGCACCCTTGGTGTGGCCGAAGAGCTCGGACTCGAGCAGCTGCTCCGGAATGGCGCCGCAGTTGGCCGCCGTGAAGCTGCGCTCGTTCCGCGGGCTCATCCGGTGAATGGCGCGGGCAATCACCTCTTTGCCGGTGCCGCTCTCACCCGTGATCAGAACTGGAGTGTTGTGTCGGGCCACTCGCGAGGCGAGCTCCAGGACATCCCGCATGGCGGGGCTCTGGGAGACGACCAGCTCTTTCACGGCGCCGATTCCCACGTTTGAGCGCAGGGCCTCGACCTCGCGACGGAGCCGCTCCCGCTCTTCCGCCTTCCGCACCGCCATGACGACTTCGTCGGACTTGAAGGGCTGGGCGACGTAGTCGTACGCGCCTTCTCTGAGAGCAGCCAGGGCAGCCTCTTCGGTCCCCTGCTCGCTCAGCATGATCATGACCGCGTTCCCGCCTTCGGCCCGCAGCCGCCGGAGGAAGCTGAGACCGTCCATCCCCGGCAGCTTGATGCCGCAGAGAATCAGCTCGAAGGCCTCCGCCGTCGCACGCGACAAAGCGCGCGCGGGGTCGGCCTCGGTCTCGACTACGTAGCCGGACTCTCCGAGCAGCAGCGCGAGCGATTGCCTGACATCGGCGTCACCCTCAACGATCAGCAGCCGCATCAGTTCACCCGAGTTTGGTAGAGAGCGTAGAACACGACACCACCCTTTTTACACGGTACGCCAATTCTGCCTGTCCGGATCACGGCAGCCCGTTCGGTCCGGGCAGAATCCATGACCTTTCGCACGATCCGCCGGGCTACTCACGGCGATTGCAGCTCACTCCCGGTCAATGCGGTTCCGCTCTGCGGCTCGGCCTAAGTGCCGAATCTGCCGAGTGGATGCGGACCTCATCGGGGATCTCGGCGGTAACCGATCGATACCGTCCAGTGCCTCCGCTGCACTGCCTTGCAGTAGTGCCAAGCAAGTTCTTCGCCATCGTGGAATCGCGCCTGCTGGGTGAGGCCTGACCAGGTCAGCGAGGATGCTCGGAGCTAGCTGCAGGCCACTGCACCATCGGTGGTGGCCGGAGGAATCGGAGGTGCGTTGCCGTAGTAGATCACGCAGGTCAGTGGCGTGCCCGGTGCCGTTGCGTTGGCGGACCAGCCGGCGTCGGTAGCGCTTACCATCGTTACCGTCACTCCCGCGGTAGGGCGATAGGGGAAGGCAGGTGTGTTGGGAATGGCCCCCCCGTAATAGGTCCGGAATTCCACCCAGTAGCCCTCCTGGGCCGACGCCAGATTGCGCAGGTCGGACTTCATGCCGGCGGCGATAGCCTTCCCCTTGGTGTTGCCGAACTTGGGAATGGCGATTGCGGCCAGGATGCCGATTATGACCACGACGATCAGCAGCTCGATGAGAGTGAATCCTTGGCGTCGCGGCATACCGGCCCTAAGTCCTTTCCGGGACTGCTCCGACCTCGCGCTACCCATACGTCACTCCCATGCTTGCGAGGTTGAGGAGAAGAAGAATGGGCGGCGGTAAGACACCGCCGCCCATCCTTTGTGTACCTACTCCAAGCAGTTGCTTAGTAGCACTTCGGTGCGCCCTCGATGTCCGCCAGGGCAAGACCAGCAGCCGCTGCGTGGGCCGCAAGCGACCCAACGTACACACCGCACACGTCATTAGACAGCGCGGTAACTGCCGGATTCGTAACGGTGGCGCCCCAACCAGCGGCGTCAACGTAACCGATGACCAGCGTGTTGCCCTGGCTACCACGGAAAGCCACCAGGCCAGCGCCACCCGTACCATTCGCCTGGGCAGCGGCGGTGCCACCAGCATAGTCCTGGTTGTCCGAGAAGAAGCCTTCCTGGGCAGTGACCAGGTTACGCAGGTCGGACTTCATCGAAGCCACGACTGCCTTTTCCTTCGTGTTGGCGAACTTCGGAATCGCGATCGCGGCCAAGATGCCGATGATCACGACGACGATCAAAAGCTCGATCAGGGTAAAGCCCTTACGGTTGCTCATACTTCCTCCAGTTGAGTGTCGCGGCCATCGGAACGTGCCAGTGCTGCGAGACGCGGTGTTACTGGGCACCGATAAGGCAACACATATGCCACCTCCCGGGGCGCATCGCTAACTGGCGCCGCTACAGTCACTTAGCAAACGGTTGCACAGTCTGGTGCAGGCCCTTTCAGACCCTACTCAGGCGGATTTTGCAAGAGCGACCCCAGCCAGCGGATGTGCACGCAACCTGTCGTCAAACAGATTGGGGTGCACAATCATTACTCCGCGGGAGGTTTCCTTCTGGCGGGATAGGGCAGGAAGCGAGCTAGGCTGTGAGAGGAACCGTCGGGCCCGTACGCCTGGGCTTAAACCTTGACCTCGACCTGCTCCTCGTACCGGCTCAGCTTCCGGTACAGGGTGGAGGGATCGATGCCGAGCACCTCGGCGGCGCGGGTCTTGTTCCCGCCTTCGGCCTGGAGCACCCACATGATGTAGGCTCGCTCGATCACCTCGAGAGTCGGGTTGAGGTAGGAACGGTCGGCAACGAGAGGCTCCTTTCGGCGCCTGGTGATCCGCTCCGGGAGGTGTGACGCCTCGATCAGATTCCCGCGGGTCAGCACCACGGCGTGCTCCAGGGCGTTGTCCAGCTCGCGGACGTTTCCCGGCCACTCATAGACCATCACGGCATCGAGCGCTTCCGATGCCAGTGCTTTGGGCTCGGTTCCGGTCTCGGTGGCCAGGTTCTGCAACAACGCCTCGATCAGCAGCAGGAGGTCGTCCCGCCGCTCCCGGAGAGGCGGGAGGTTGATTGCGATGACATTGAGCCGGTAGAAGAGGTCCGATCGGAAGTTGCCCCGGCGAATCTCCTCCTCCAGCTCGCGGTTGGTTGCCGCGATGATCCGGACGTCAACCGGGATCGCTTCGGTGGCGCCCACAGGAATGGCTTCCCGCTCCTGGAGCACGCGAAGGAGCTTGACCTGG
>JBDTUV010000165.1:0-6226 GCA_040007575.1 Gemmatimonadales bacterium | reverse complement strand
CGACCTCTACGCCCGCCGCATCGTCGGCTGGGCGATGGCGCCGACCCTCGACCAGCAGCTCGCGGCCGAGGCGCTCGCCATGGCGTTCGCCGAGCGCCGACCCGCCCGGGCTCCTCGTCCACTCCGATCGGGGCGGGCCCTACCTCACCACGCGCGTCCAGCAGCAACTGGTCGCCCATCGGGCCATCGCGAGCACGAGCCGGCCGGGGCGCTGCCTCGACAATGCCGTGGCCGAGAGCTTCGTTCACACCCTCAAGACCGAGCTGGTCTACCAGCACCGCTATCGCACGAGCGCGGAGGCGCGCCTGGCGATCTTCGAGTCCATCGCGGCCTTTTACAATCGCACCCGTCGGCACTCGAGCAATGGCTACCGCTCACCCGACGAGCACGAGGCCCAACACGTCGCGAGTAGGACTTAATCGCGTGTCCACTTTCTGGGGCGACTTCAGTCCACGCTCTCCGTCTGGTGGATCCGGCTGGGCATACTCCCCGACCTCATGACGCCGGCCTCGCCCCAGCAGAACGCCCGCCACGAGCGTATGCACCGCACCCTCAAGCGCGAGGGCACCCGGCCGCCCGCGCCCACCCCCCGCGCCCAGCAGCGCCGCTTCGACACCTGGCGGGCAGAGTACAACGATGTACGCCCTCATGAATCGCTCGCGGCCGCGACACCGGGATCGTGCTATACGCCCTCCCCGCGGCCCTATCCCCACCGGCTCCCACCGCTCGAGTATCCCGGCCATTATGCGGTGCGCCGGGTAAGTCGCAACGGCGGCATCCGCTGGCACAAGCAGTGGGGGAATGTCAGTCAGACGCTGGGCGAAGAGGTCGTCGGCCTCACCGAAATCGATGACGGCGAATGGGATCTCTACTTCGGGCCGGTGCGCCTCGGGCGCCTGCACGAGCGCACGCTTCAGGTGGAAGATGCGCTGGGCCGAACGCATCGTCGGCCCTACTAACCCGTGTCACCTATGTCCTGCGACTTAACTGTCAGTTATGTCTTGAACTGTTCAGCGTCGCAAGCGCGCACAGACGCCAATCACTCCATGGCGAACGGCTCAAGCAGAGCGAAATAACAACCTTGTGGATCCCTGCAAAGGACGTGGACGCCGTACCCGGGCACACGCAGACGCTCGGTGATGAGTCGCCCTCCGAGGCGGGTGACCTGGGCGCACACCTCATCTATGGAGTCCACCTGGACAGTGACCGACACGCGTGCTTCGCCTGAACGGGACTCGACGATCCCACCCGGAATACCCTGCTGCGTTAACGCTTCCGAGGTTTGCAACTGCCAGTAGTTCACGGGGTCGGGCAGCTTGCTGGCCGACCATCCAAACACTCCGCGATAGAACGCGACAGCCTGCTCTGGATTCGGAACGCTCAATTCAAAGTGCACTACATGCGCCACGGTGTCCCTCCAATGCACAGCTTGCCGAGGTGCCTCGAAAATCGTCGTGCACGCCTAACGGCTCGCGCATCAGCTGCGGGGACTCCGCCGAGTGCACACAATTCTACGGTTCCTTTAGAACTGCCGCGCCGTCGGCTGCATGCGCTTGTTAGGCGTCAAGGTTCCGGAATCCCCAAGTCACGACAAATTTTCCGGGCAAGCCGGTCATTGATCTCACGATGGCGTGGGACGGTTGAGGTTCTGCCACGCGGCCGGTTGACGTACACGCTGTGACTGCCACCCTCGCGCAGCAGCTCGCAGCCGTGCGCTTCCAGGTGACGGATGAGGTCAAGCCGCTTCACGCGGCTGAGATGCGCAGTGGCTCGCGAATAACGGCTTGGCCTCGAAGGGTTTCCTCGGCGACCGCCCGATTGGCCTCGATGACGAGGTGGACGGCTTCGTGGAGATTAGCTCGAGCTTCGTCTAGCGTCGAACCCTGAGTGTTAGCTCCAGGCAGCTCCTCGACGAAGCCGATGTAGCCCTCGGCAACCTTCTGGAAGATGGCAGTGAGTTCCAGCTTCATGGGATCTCCTAGTGGGGATCTCAATCTATCGTGATTCTCGGCTGACGCCTAACGGACCGCGCATCAGCTGCGGCGACTTCTTGGCATGGACACTATCCTACGTTCCTTTGAACTGAAGCGCCCGCCAGCTGCATGCGCTTGTTAGGCAGCTGCCTGCGATCCCGCCCCCCCATAGGCGGACAAGGCCCACACGAGCAGAATCACGGCACCGGCCGCGACATAAAAAGTGCGGGCCGGGCCGTCCCAGCTCAGCAGCCACGGCAACGCCACCAACGCCACGCCAACCACGCCCTCGACTCCGCCGTGCAGGACTAGAGACACCGGACGGGCACCAGCTCGAGAGAAGTCGGTAGCGAGGGTGAGGCCAAGGTGCACCACGGCTAGGATGTAGGCGAGGTTCGCGGGGAGGCCACTGAGGCCAAGCGCAGTTGGCGCAACAACGAAGCCGGCAACGGTCACGAAGTCGAGTACCCGGTGTACCCTACTGTTGATCACGCGCATCGGCTCTCCTCGATTGGGGGCATCCAAATACTGGAGAATATCTGCAGCTGCCTAACGGACCGCGCATCAGCCGCGGCGACTCCTCAGCTGGCGCACAATGCTACGCTTCCTTAGAGCTGACGCGCCGTCGGCTGCATGCGCTTGTTAGCCAGCGGCCCGAAGCGATCGCGAATGCGCCGGCTCAGCAGATAGACGAGCATCGCGCCCCCGATCGGCAGCCCGAGTAGCGTGCGCCGGTCGCCCCGGAGCAGCACATTCGCCAAATCGCCGAGCAGGTTGAAGCTGAGCACCGCCACTGCCAACCGGTGCCCCCAGCGCTCACCCCGCCAGAGCCCAGTGGCCGCGGCAGCGCACGCGGCCGCAACGAGCAGCATGAGCGGCACGGCCCAGCCGCCCGTCGCTTCGAAGCCCGCGCGCGCCGGTGGGTTCAGGCGCCACAGTTGCTCGGACCACGCTCCGGGCGCGGCGAGTGCGAGCGCCGTCACGCTGCTCATCAGGGTGCCGAACCCGAAGAACAGGGTCAGCGCCACAAGGCCGACCGGGCGCGCCGGCACCACTGATGAAGTATGCGACTGCATCTGGCCTCCACACCCCAACCCAATCGCCGACTGGCTAACGGATTGCGCATCAGCTGCAGGTCATCAAGCTGGCGCCAGCACTATCCTACGTTCCACAGCGCGCTCTAGGAGCCCACCGCCCGCGTGGGACCTCGTGCCAGAGCGGCCTGTCGGCTGCATGCGCCGGTTAGGCAGCGCGCCGCGATCGCCCTCGTCGCCGCAGCGTCGCCCGGAGGACTCGCACCCACAGCGACCACGCTCGCTTGTACGGCGGCTCCCCAACCGCCACCGCGGCGCTGTCGAGCACATCTTCGACGAGAGCATCGTGCAGCGGACGAAAGACGAGGGGCCAACTCATGCGCGCCGTCCCACGCAGATCCATCGTGAGCACGTGGCGGAGCCGGGTGCCGCCACTAGCAGTCGACTCTAGGTCAAACCCGTGCCCGCCCTCAAACCCCGCGGGTTCGGTGAGGCGAAACCACACCGCGCAGCCCGGGTCGTACCGTTCGACGATATAGCGGATCGGCCCGTGCCCCCCGATGGCGCCCACCTGCAACGGCCGATCAAAGCACATGACTGGCCAGCGATCGCGGGGCCAAAGGCGATCCTGGGGTGAGCCCAAGGAGTCGAGGAGGTCCCCTACGCGCCTGGCGTCTGCGAGAAGGGTCCGCTCATGCACGTTGCGAACCATCTGCGTCACCGATTGTAGGTCGCGCTGCCTAACGGATTGCGCATCAGCTGCAGGCCATCATGGTGCCGCCCACACAAACGTACGCTTCCGCTGCTTGGCCACTAGGAGGCCCGCGCCCGAGCGGAGCCTGGGCCCACTCCAGCCTGTCGGCTGCATGCGCGGGTTAGGCGGCTGGCCGGCAGGAGTTACGTGTGGCCTCCCCGGAGCTGGAAACTGCACGCCTGACCCGAGAAGATCGGCGTCAGGCCCAGGTCCGATGGAGGGTCAGCCAGAATTCCTCGAAACTCGAGTTCTGTGGTCAGCGTTCCGGTAAACTGCGCTACGGACTGCGCCGTGCTCGGGGCCCCCGGACCTGGTGGCGCACCCAACACGAAATTGACAATCGCTGGGCTGGGCAGGAGAAGGGGAAGGCTCCCCGTAAGGTACCCCGTGCCGTACCCACCAGCGCCCCAATGACTCGTGGCATTGTCCAGCACTAGGAGCGAAGCGGCGGCATCGTCGCTCTGCTGGTGGACCGTAAGCACCACCGTGACCGCCTCTGTGAGCCCCGCGCAGGCAGCGGTATCTCTGAGTTCGAGGTCCCATTCGCCCAGCAGTTCCGAATACGCAACTGTCCGCGAGGGGCCAGTCCCACCCCCATCGCCACATCCAGATGCGAAGGCTGCACAGCAAAGCCAAATGCGCCACGAGCTGCACCGCTGAGTCAACTGATCGGGCATAGACTCTCCAGTTAACAGGGTCTCGCGCGCTCGGTCGCTTGCACACTCAAGTCGAAAGGCTGTCCAGCCGCCTAACGGCTCGCGCATCAGCTGCGGGGACTCCGCCGAGTGCACACAATTCTACGGTTCCTTTAGAACTGCCGCGCCGTCGGCTGCATGCGCTTGTTAGGCAACTCGCACACCGGCACCGCCTCTAGCCTCATCTGGAAGCTCAGTCGCTACCAGCTAGTGCCTGCCAAGACCCGTCCTCGTAGTAAAACACATGGGAGGCCTTTTCTACGAACGCATCGTCAACCCCGTCGTGATCCAGCCGCTTGGGAAGCGGTCCACCGTAGGCTTCGGCATGCTCCCTGATCCAAGCCATATCCGCCCGACTAATCGCGCGGGAGTAGCCGATTTTGTCATTTCCAATGCCTTGCAGAAAGTCGGCGTCATCGGCCGGGCCTAGTTCGGCCGGGCCCGGTATCGCTCTGCCCGCCCAGAAGATCAGAATGGCCGAGCGACCCTTGACGGAGCATAGCACGGCCCAGTCTCGCTGTCCCTGTCGCGCAAAGGCGCCTGAAACAACGTTATGCGGGCGCTTTGGATAGAAGGACTGTGGGATGGTGCAGCCACGCTCGTTGAGCGCATCCTGTACCGCCCGAGGCAACTGTGAGAAGCTGCTCGGTGGTAGACGACGAATCGCCCGGGTGGCAGCTGCCCAGTCTGGTGTCTGCCCGTGGACTGGAAGAGCTAGACCACACGAGACCAGCACACCCATGGTCGCACACAGAAAAGGCTGCATAGCCCGACTAGTTGAGAGTTGCCTAACGACCAAGGCATAAGCTGCGGCGCGGCCTCAAGTGACTCAAGCGTCTACGGAACGTCGGCCGCGCCGTCAGACTTCATGCCTTTGTTAGACCGCAAACTGGGAGCGGCTGTCGGCGGTATGGCGGTCACCCCAATAAACGAATAGCGTCCAAAGAAGGTAAACCACCAGGCGGTTGTGTCGGGGTCGTCAGGCGCCTCGCCCCAAACGTAGTCGAACTGGCCGCCTGCTAGGATGCGCTCGCCGCCACCCGATGCCAGCAAGGGTAGTAGGATGGGAAGAAACGCTGAGGCCGTTTCAAATAGGCCTCCCGTCGTCCGATAGCCTCTTGGCAGCCGGTGGCCCCGCTCCCTCCAGAAGAAGGCGCGGATCAGCCTCTGCGTCGATCGATTGATCCGAGCGCCGTCGACCCACTGGCCTGCGAGCTGAATGGAACCATCCGGCAGCGGCGGCAGATCAGCCAGCACCAGGCTCTTGCGGACTTCGCTCGCGAACCCCTGGGCTTCAGGCCGGCGCAGACCACGCAACGTGGCTTCGCGAAATGGCCGCGCTGCCGGCCGGGTGCGGTCGTCAATGCGCAGCGCGAGAACCGTTCGGAAGTAGTCGTCGTCGGACTGAAAGCCGGAGTTGCAGGGCCAGCAGCTCGGGACCGTAACGAGGTCGGATGGCCGCGGTTTCTGGAAGAGCTGCTTCGGCGGTACGTGGTCGTCCGTAAGCTGTTTGGTGGATCCGCAGTAAACGCAGGCGAGGTTCTGATCCATGCGGCGCACTGATGCTAGGGTTTGCGGTCTAACGACCGCGTTTCAGCCGCGGCGGCTGGCTGCTCGGATTGTGACACACGCGCTTACCGCCGTCGGCTGCAAACGCTGGTTAGGCTGTCATGGTCGAAGACCGGCCTAGCCCACTGACTGTGGCTCGGTCTTCTCCGCCGCCATACAGCAGCAGAGCTATCAGCCGATAGGTGCCCCGCAGCAAACCCA
>JBDTUV010000164.1:0-6268 GCA_040007575.1 Gemmatimonadales bacterium | reverse complement strand
GAACGGTTTGCCCTCACCAGCCTGCCCGAGACGCTGACAGTGCGGCCACTGCCCAGCGAAGGCCGTCCGGCTGACTTCAACGGCGCGGTAGGCTCGGGACTGCGGGTGGAGCGCCGGATTACCCCTCCCACCACTCACCCTGGCGAAGGTGTGGTGGTGGAGCTGGTGCTCTCCGGGGTAGGAAACTCGGCCCTCTGGCCTCCTCCGGGAATCCGTTGGCCGCGGACCGCCCGCGCATACGCTGATAGGATCGATGAACAGGTGACCACGGTGGACGGTCGGGTTGGTGGGGTAAAGACGTTCAGGTATCTGGTCGTGCCGGATTCACTCGGACCTCTCACGCTGCCCGCGCTCAGTTACTCGTACTATGACCTGGTGGTACGGGATTACCGCTCCGCGGGGACTGGCCCCGCCTCGCTGCCGGTTGCGGCCGGCGGCGAATCCGCCAGCTCGGCTGCGCTGCCGCCCGCGCTCCTGCCGGATGGGTCACCCTCTTTCGCTCGGCGAGTTGCCCAGGTAGTTCCGGATTGGGGTTGGGTGGCGATCCTGTTGCTGCCTCCGCTCGCCGTTGTGGGCCGTGCCTGGCGTCCACGGCGGCGCCGGCGGCGGATCATTCCTGTAGCGGTAGGCCTCCGCGGCGCCGAGGAAGAGCTGGATGCGGTGGTGCGGAGCCTGGTGCCGGACCGGGATCATCGCTCGCGCACCGGGCTTGCGGCCGCAGTGCGCGCGGCCGGAGGCGATGCCGACACTGCCTGGAGATTGGCCGCGGCCCGGGAACAGCTCCTGGCGCGCCGGTATGGTCCTGGCCACCCGTCCGAAGAGGATGCCGTGCTGGTCGCCGAAGTGCAGGAGTTGATGCGGCGGCTGGGAGGCTCACTCCGGGGTTGGCGTAGGCGCGACGTGGTCGCCGGCCTGGTGCTCGCTTTGGTTGCCGGGAACCTTGCAGGCCAGTCTCCCCCGCCGGAGCAACTCTACGAGAGCGGGGCTCTGCACGCAGCGGCGGAGGGCTTTGCTCGCCGGGCGGAGCTCGAGCCCGCGGTCGCGGCGCACTGGTACGATCTCGGTGCGGCCTATTACCGGCTCGGCCTAAAGGGTCACGCGTCCGCGGCCTGGTATCGAGCCCGCCGGCTCGACCCCCGTGAGGCCACCATTCGGCGTGCACTTCGGCTCACCCCGGCACCGGACGCAACCTCGGCGCGCTGGACCTGGTCTCCTCCAGTCACCCCGGAAGAACTGCTGCTCGTTGGAGCCCTCGGGTGGCTGGCGGGCTGGATCGCCTGGGTGCTCCGCCCCCGGCAACGCGACCGCTGGGCAATCCTGCTCGTCTTCTCGGCTGCGGCGGCAGCGGCCGGGTTCGGCCTGCGTGCCTGGTACCGGCGGCCGATCGGCATCGTTCTCGATCAGACCACCTTGCGCCTGTCGCCCCATGGCCGCGCCCCCGCGCTGGGGCCTTTGGAGGCCGGAGGGGCGGTGCAGATCTTGAAGAGCGATCGGGGATGGGTCTTGGTGCGCGTTGATGGCTCTCGGGAAGGATGGGTTGCCGCCGACGCCATCGCTGCGATCGGCGGATAGATTTCGTCGATGTCCCGCCGTATTGCAATCCTGCCCGATGCTGTCGCCGACCAGATCGCCGCCGGCGAGGTGGTCGAGCGGCCCGCATCCGTGGTAAAGGAGCTGGTCGAGAACTCGCTCGACGCCGGAGCCCGTCACGTGCGGGTGGAGCTGGAGAACGGCGGGAAGGTGTTGATCGAGGTCAGCGACGACGGCACTGGCATGGGACGCGAGGATGCGGTGCTGGCTCTCGACCGGCATGCGACCAGCAAGGTTCGTAGTGCCGCGGACCTCGTGGGCGTAGCGACCTTCGGTTTCCGCGGTGAGGCACTTCCCGCGATTGCATCGGTATCCCGCCTCGGTCTGGTTACCCATGACGGCGAGGGCGAAGGGTCGGAGCTTGCCGTGGTTGGTGGGCGGCTGGAGCGAGTCGCCCCGGCGGCGCGGCAGCGGGGGACTACGGTCACCATCCGAGGGCTGTTCTTCAACACGCCGGCCCGGCGCAAGTTTCTTCGCTCCGCCGCCAGTGAGACTCGCGCGGCGCACGAGGCAGTCGCCACCCTGGCGCTGGCGCATCCCGAGTCAGGCTTCGAATTCCACGTTGACGGCACCTGCCGCCTCGCCGTGTCCTCCGGGCAGGATCCGGCCGAGCGACTCGCGGCGGTGTGGGGACGCGACCTGGCCGGCACCCTGGTGCCGGTGGAGTACGCCGCCGGTGCGTTCCAGGTCAGCGGATACATCCAGCGGCCCGGTGACGCGCAGCCGACCGGGCGACGGACGCAGCTCTTCGTCAATGGACGGCCGTTTAAGGACCCTTTCCTGGTTCGAGCGGCCGAGGCAGGCTATCGCGCGGCTATTCATCCCGGTGACCGCCCATCGATCTACCTTCGCATTCAGGTCGCTCCCGAGGACGTCGATGTGAACGTCCATCCCGCCAAGCTCGAGGTTCGCTTTCGGGACCGGATTGGTGTGGAGCGCGTCGTGGAGGAGGCAGTCCGTTCCGCACTGGGCGCGCTGGTTGCGGCAGCTCCAGTCGGGGATTGGCGGCCGCTGCCGGTGACGAGCGGAGCCGGGCACATGGCCGATTCGTTCCGGCAGCGGGTCGATCCGGGCCAGCTCTTCCCACCGGATGCTCCCGCTGTAACCGGCAACGAGATAGCCGAGACAGCAGCCGGTTTCGACGTGCCGCTGGTCCAGGTGTTCGACAGCTACATCATGTACGAGGGTCCCGATGGGGTGATCATCGTGGATCAGCATTCCGCCCATGAGCGGGTGCTCTACGAAGCAGTGCTGAGCCAGCTCACCGGTATCGGAGCGCCGGCGCAACGGCTCCTGCTTCCGCTCACCCTGGAGCTGACAGACGAGGAGCTCGACGCCTTCGAGGCGCACGGAGAGGAGCTGCGCCGGGTCGGGTTCGAGGCCGAAGCGTTCGGCGGCCGGGCGGTGGTTGTGCACGCCGTACCCACACCCCACCCACGCTTCGACGCCGGCGCCTGTTTCCGGGAAATGATCGCCGACCTGGCACGGGGGCGGTTCGGGGGCTGGGCCAACCGGCTGGAGCGGTTCGCGGCGACCTACGCCTGCCGTGCCGCGGTGAAGGCGGGGCAGCGGATGGAAGAGCGCGAGATGCGTGAGCTCCTGCTCCGGCTCTTCGCGACCGATCTGCCGCCGCACGATGTGCATGGCCGCGCCACGATCGTGCAGCTCCCCCGGGAGGAGTTGGAGCGCCGGTTTGGCCGGCGCTAGGGTACCGGTGCTGGTCGGCCCCACAGCCGTCGGAAAGACCGCGGTCGCGCTGGCGCTCGCGGCTCATTGGCCGCTGGAGATCATTTCGGCCGATTCACGCCAGGTCTACCGGCGGCTCGATATCGGCACCGCTAAGCCTAGCCGGAAGGAGCGAGGCCGCGTACCGCACCACGGGCTGGATCTGGTCGACCCCGGTGCCCGGTACAGCGCCGGCCTTTTCGCCAGAGATGGGGTGACTTGGCTAGCTGAGATCCGGCAACGGGACAACCTGCCGGTAGTGGTCGGCGGCACCGGGCTCTATATCCGTGCTCTCGCCGAGGGCCTCTTCGCCGAGCCCTCCTTGGATGCGGCTAAGCGACGGTCGCTCGACGCCTGGACGGCGCGGCTGGAGCCGATCGAGTTGCTTCGCTGGGCGGCGCGACTCGACCCCGGGTTCCGTGGTGGCGGGCGGCAGCGCGCTGCCCGGGCGATCGAGGTGGCGCTCCTGAGCGGACACCCACTCTCGCACTGGCAGCAGGCCGCGCGTGCCCAGGGATCACTCGACCCGTGGTACATTGTTCTCACCGTGCCCCGACCGGTGCTCCATCAGCGGATTGCCCGGCGAGCCGAGGATATGGTGCGGCGCGGGCTCATCGAGGAAGTGGCTGCCGTCCTGTCGGAGGGACATGAAGCCAAGACCCCGGGGCTCGACGGTATCGGCATTCGAGAGGCGGTCGAATATCTCCATGGTGTGCGCTCAAGGGAGTCCGTGGCCGAAGCCATCGCCGTGGGCACCCGGCAGTATGCCAAGCGGCAGCAGACCTGGTTCCGCCACCAGCTGGCGGGCAGTGTCATCACTCTGGATGCCACCCGGTCGCCGGAGAAGTTGGCCGCCGAGATCGCGGGCTTATGGGAGAAAACGCTATGAGCTATGAGCTATGGGTTACGGGCTATGAGCCTTGCACTATCGACCAGTGTTGGCCTGCTCCTCATGCTGGTCTCATTCCATGCGCCTGGCCCCTTCACGCTTTGTCCCTCGCCCCTAGCCCATAACGCATAGCCTCCATGAAAATCGGAATCACCTGCTATCCGACGTATGGTGGATCGGGGGCTGTCGCCACCGAGTTGGGGCTCGACCTCGCCCGGCGTGGCCACGAGGTGCACTTCATTACCTACGACTCGCCCTTCCGGCTCCGTGGGTACTCGGAGCGGGTCTTCTTCCATCAGGTCGAAACCCGGATGGGTCGCTATCCGCTGTTCGACCATTTTCCCTACACGCTGGCGCTGGCCTCGAAGCAGCACGAAGTCGTGCTGCGCGAAGAGCTGGACCTCCTGCACGTGCACTATGCCATTCCCCACGCCACGACAGCCTATCTGGCTCGCGAGATGCTGAAAGGTGAGCGCCCGGTCAAGGTGATCACCACGCTCCACGGCACCGACATCACTCTGGTGGGGCAGGAGTCCAGCTTCTACGCCATCACCAAGTTTTCGATCGAGCAATCCGATGGGGTCACCGCCGTCTCGAACTATCTCCGCGACGAGACGTACCGCGCCTTCGGATGCGGGAACTGTGATGTCCGGATGGTCCCCAACTTCGTCAATCTCCAGGAGTATCGCCCGGGTGATCCCGGATGCCGGGGGACCGTGGCGCCCGAGGGCCACAAGGTCGTCACTCACGTCTCCAACTTCCGCGAGGTGAAGCGGGTCAAGGATGTGGTGCGAGTGTTCGCCCGCGTCCGGCGCGCCATGCCGGCGACCCTGGTAATGATTGGAGATGGGCCGGAACGCGTGGACGCGGAGAACGAGGCGCGCGATCTCGCCGTCACTGATGATGTACGGTTTCTGGGCCGGTTGGATTCGGTGGCATCGCTGCTCCAGGCCAGCGATCTGTTCATCCTGCCGTCGCAGACCGAGTCGTTCGGCCTGGCCGCCCTGGAGGCGATGGCATGCGGGGCCCCAGTGGTCGCCAGCCGGGCGGGAGGACTGCCCGAGGTGATCGACGACGGGGTGAACGGAATCCTCGAGCCGGTCGGCTCGGTCGAGGCAATGGGCCGCCGGGCGGTCGAGCTGCTACGCGACCCCGAACGTCATGCGGCGATGAGAGCGGCGGCCATTGCGAAGGCTCAGCAGTTCTCAGCCGATAAGATCGTGCCCATGTACGAGGCCTATTATCGGGAAGTGCTCGCTTGAGGCGGGCCAGTGTCGCCTGACCTCCTGCTGAAAGGCGCCATCCTCGGCCTGGTAGAAGGGGCAACTGAGTTCATTCCGGTCTCTTCCACCGGTCATCTCATCGTGGTGAGCGACTGGCTGGGCCTGGTTGACGAGCGCGCCAAGACATTCGACATCTTCATTCAGCTCGGCGCCATCCTCGCCATCGTCTGGCTTTATCGCGCCCGGCTCTGGCGCACGGTGGTGGCCGCCCGGCATGATGCGCCCAGCCGCCGCTTCCTGGGCAACCTGTTCATCGCATTTCTCCCGGCAGCGATCGTTGGCCTCCTTACGCATGCCTGGATCAAGCTCCAGCTCTTCAATCCCACCGTTGTGGCCGTTGCGTTGGTGGTAGGAGGATTGTTGATCCTGCTGATCGAGCGTTTGGCCCCGGCACCAAGGGTAAACGACGTGATCGAGGTGCCGGCCAGAACCGCGTTCGGAATCGGGCTGGCTCAGGTGCTGTCGCTGATTCCCGGCACGTCGCGCTCGGGCGCCACGATCATGGGCGGCTACGCCCTGGGCCTGTCCCGCACCGCGGCCACCGAGTTCTCTTTCTTTCTGGCGATCCCGGTCATGCTCGCCGCCACACTGTTCGATCTGATGAAGAGCTGGTCGGTGCTTGCGGCGAGCGACATTCCGCTATTCGCCGTGGGCTTCATCGTGTCTTTCGTGTCTGCTGTGGTCGTTGTCAAGGCATTTCTGTCCTACGTGTCGGGACACAGCTTCAGTGTGTTTGCCTGGTACCGGATCGCGTTCGGGATCGTTTTACTGCTCAAGGGGC
>JBDTUV010000163.1:0-6271 GCA_040007575.1 Gemmatimonadales bacterium | reverse complement strand
GCCGCCTCGCTGGCCAGGATGCTCGGCGCCACCCGGCTGGGCCGGAAGAACGGCCTTGGCTTCTATCGGTACAAGGCGGGGCACAAGGCTGGTGTCGACCGCAGCGTCTATCCGTTGCTGGCCGTGCGCCCGACCGATGAGGTCCAGGCAGAGGTGGTCGAGCAGCGCCTGGTGCATGCCATGCTCAACGAAGCTGCCCTGGCGTGCGCCGATCGGGTGGTGCGAAGCCCGCGCGACGCCGACATCGGCGCCATCTTCGGTATCGGATTTCCGGCATTTCGGGGCGGCCCGCTGCGGATGATCGATGACCTGGGTCCGGCGCGGGTGGTCGAGACACTCTACCAGCTCCAGGAACATTTTGGCGAGCGCTTCCGCCCCGCGCCGTCGTTGCTCGATATGGCCAAGGCCGGAGGCCGCTACTATCCCGCTTGACCGGGCGCCGGGGACGCGGTTCCGTCGAATGACCTGGGCTATCGGAGCCGCTGCGGCGTTCTACCTCTGCATACTGATCCTGCTGCGGCTCTTCGAATCCCATCTCATATACTTCCCGGGCCAGCAGCGCACTCTCCTTGCGCCCCCCATCGGGCTCGATCTTCCGGTTGAGCGGGTGGAGCTGCCGACGGACGACGGGGTCAAACTGGTGGGATGGGTCATCCCGGCACCCTCGGATTCGAGCGGCCTGTGGCTGCTCATCTGTCATGGAAACGCCGGCAACCTCTCCGAGTTCGACCGGCCGCTTCATTACGCGGGACTTCGCCGGCTCGGCCTGAGCCTTCTGGCTTTCGACTACCGGGGGTACGGCGAGAGTGGAGGCGTGCCAAGCGAGCAGGGCCTCTACCGCGACTCGGATGCCGCGTACCGTTACCTCCGGGAGAGTCGCAGAGTGCCGGCCGACCGGATCGTCGTATTTGGTCACTCACTGGGGTCCGCGGTCGCGATCGATCTGGCCAGCCGGTCACCAGTGGCCGGGCTTATCGTCGAGGGTGCTCTCACCTCCACGGTAGATCGCGGCCAGGAGCTCTATCCTTATATACCGGTCCGCCGGATCGCCCGAAGCCGTTTCGGCTCCATCGACAAAGTGGCCGGCATCGCTGTCCCGAAGCTCTTTCTGCATGCGGCGCAGGACGAGGTCATTCCGATGGCGCATGGACGCCGCCTGTTCGATGCGGCCCGGGAGCCCAAGACGTACGTGGAGCTTCAGGGCGGGCATGGGGACGCGTTCGACGTGGACTCGGCCCGATACTTCGGTAGCATTGAGAAATTCCTCACGACATTACCACGCGACTCCTCATCCCGAGCGCAGCGAGGGACCTAGCCCCAGGATCCCGGAACACGGCAACGCCCGGGGATGTTGATTGGAAGGTCCCTCGCTGGGCTCGGGATGAGGAGCGTAGCTTGTAAATCAACGTAGCAGGATTCCTTTCCACCGCATCCAATGTTGGAGCTAGACCGCGTGCCTGCTTTTCCTGACCGCCTGCGAGCCGCCGTGGCTGACCGATACCGCATCGAAGAGGAGATCGGTCACGGGGGGATGGCAGCGGTATACCTGGCGGAGGACCTCAGGCACGCCCGCAAGGTCGCCATCAAGGTATTGCTGCCGGGTAGCGGTGGCGGACAGTCGTACGAGCCCCAGCGCTTCCTGCGCGAGATCCGGATCGCCGCCCGGCTGTCCCATCCCCAGATCCTGCCGGTCCACGATTCGGGCGAAGTCGACGGCATGCTCTACTTCGTGATGCCCTACGCCGGGTGTGAGACACTTCGCGACCGCCTCACGACCGAAGGCGCGCTGCCGATCGACGCTGCGCTCCGGATTACCCGGGCCGTGGCTGCGGCGCTCGGCTACGCCCACCGGCACAACGTGATCCATCGCGACATCAAGCCGGAGAACATCCTGCTCCAGGAGGGAGAGCCGGTCGTTGCCGATTTCGGCGTGGCCACGGCACTCGCCCAGGGGGCACCCGCCGCCGCGGGCGGCGACAATATCTACATCACCGACCGGGGCTTTGCCGTGGGTACTCCGGCGTACATGAGCCCGGAGCAGGCCAGCGCGGAGCGCGATCTGGATGGGCGCAGCGATATCTACAGCCTAGCCTGCGTGCTGTTCGAGATGCTTGCGGGGAATCCACCGTTCTCCGGCTCGAGCGCAAGAGCCACGATGGCTCGGCACGCCATCGAGGCACCGCCACTGATTAGCTCTCTGCGCCCAACCGTTACGCCCTCCGTCGAGCAGGCCATCCAACGGGCTCTGGCCAAGATTCCGGCAGACCGCTTCGGCACGATGGCCGAATTCTGTGACGCGCTGGTGGCGCCGGCGTCACCGCCCACCTCGCTCGGCCCCGAAAGCCGTGCCATAGCGGTGCTGCCGTTCGTCAACTCCAGCACCGACCCCGAGAACGAGTACTTCAGCGACGGCATCACGGATGAGCTCATCACGGCCCTGACCAAGGTGGAGGGTCTGCGTGTCGCCTCACGAACTTCGGTTTTCGCGCTGAAGAACGTTAAGGAGGATGTCCGTGCTCTCGGCGCCCGGCTCAACGTATCGGCGGTGCTCGAGGGCACCGTCCGGAAAGCGGGCAACCAGCTTCGCATTACGGTTCAGCTGACCAACGCTGCGGACGGGCGGACCCTCTGGTCGGAGCGCTACGATCGGGAGATGGCGGATGTATTTGCCATTCAGGACGAGATCGCCGGGACCATCGTGCGAACCCTGCGCTCGACGCTGCTCGGTGAGCTGGGCGATCCCACTCCGGTGCGGTACACCGCAAACGTGCGTGCGTACAGCCTCTATCTCAAGGGACGGTTCTGGTGGAACCGGCGCAGCCAGGCCGCAATCAAGGAAGGAATCCGGTTCTTCGAGCAAGCGATCCAGGAAGATCCCGGCTACGCACTGGCCTACAGTGGTCTGGCGGATTCGTACGCCCTGGATCTCGACTATCGCGGCGAACCGGTGATCCAGGGAATGGAGCGCGCGGGGGCAGAGGCCCGGAAAGCCATCGCGCTGGATGAGAGCCTGGCTGAGGCCCACACGTCGCTCGGCTGGGTGACCTTCATCTACGATTGGGACTGGGTCGGCGCCGGGCGAGAGTTCAGCCGGGCCATCGAGCTGAACCCTCGTTACGCCACGGCACGGCAGTGGCACTCCTGGTTCCTCGTGGCCATGGGTCGCTTTGACGAAGCATTGGCCGAGGGCCGGGCAGCGATCGAGCTCGATCCCCTCTCGGTTTCCATCCGGCGCAGCATGGGGTGGCTTCAGTATTACGCCCGCCACTTCGACGCCGCGCTGGAGAATCTTCGGCGAGCCCTGGCGATGAATCCCACTTCCGAAGAGACCCACCGCCTCCTCGGGCTGGTCTACGCCCAGCAAGGCCTGTACGACGAGGCTACCGCCTCTTTCAAGGAGGCCGTGTCCAATTCGGAGGGCGATATGCTCTCGTTCGCCGGCCTGGGCCACGTCGCGGCCCGACGCGGGCGCACGGACGAGGCCCGCGCCGTGCTGAAGGAGCTGGAGGAGCGACAGCGCACCCGCTACGTATCCCCCGTGGCGTTGGCCATGATCCAGGTAGCTCTGGGCGACGTGGATGCCTCGTTCGACCTGCTGGAGAAGGCGCATCAGGACCGGCGTGGCTGGCTGGCCTATCTGAGAATCGAGCCCATTCTCGATCCTCTGCGATCCGATCCCCGGTTTCAGCGGCTGCTGGAGCGGATGCGGCTGACGTAACCATGCTCGAGATCGCTACCCAGGCCGACGTCGCCACGGCCATGTCCGAACCACTCGCTGTCGTCTACAAGCACAGTCCGATCTGCCCCACGAGCGGCATCGCCTACCAGGAAATCCGGTCGCTACGGCAGCTCCATAGGGACGTACCGGTCTACATCGTGGACGTGGTCCACGCCCGTTCCCTCTCCCGTTACATCGCGGAGCGTGTCGGCGTCGTTCATGCCTCGCCCCAGGCCATCATCCTGCGAGCCGGCGTTCCGGCCTGGCACGGCTCTCACTACGATCTACGAGCGGACGTCATGGCTCGACGGCTGGCGTCACTGAAGGCCGGAGAGGGAGAGCAAGAGGACCCCACCTAGCGCTCGTTTTGAAACACCCGCCGCTGAATCGAGTCCTGCTTCACAGACCGCCCTTTCTGAGTTCATACCGCTGATCGCGCGCTTCAGGCGCGCGGAGAAGCATTCTGCTCCCAATCTGTTCCTCGCTCCACCGGCGCTCTCTATCCTAGCTCTCGAGTAATCCGGCCCCGCACGGTGTCGTAGCCGCCATATCCGTGTCTACCGCGTCGCTCGGCCGCCACATCTCGGATCGCCGCTCCGGGTGGATCCCTCGGCTCCTGCCGCGAATCTCCACCCACGTCGGAGGCGTTACGCGAATTCTCATCATCGACGATGAAGGCAACGCTCAGCCTGTGCGGCCGAACGGCGACGGTGGGCATGAGCAAATACACGAATTCCAGCTTGCCACGCCGGTACCCCCTGATGCCGAGGAGAATCATGGATCGAGCGATCTCGACTCCGCCGGGCCCCGGGATGCATCCGTGGTTCGTGAGCTGATCGCCCGAGTGGACGAGCTGCTCCGCCAGACCCGTGGGCTCCCGGCCGGGGCCACAACCGGTCTGGCCGGGACGATCCGGTTCGGCAGCGTACTGCTCGAACCGTCGACCCAGACGGTTCTGCGCGGTGGTCAGCCGGTGCGGGTGACTCATACCGAATTCAGGCTGCTTCTGGCTCTCATGCGGCGTCGTGGGGCAATAGCCTCTCGAGTGGAGCTACTCCGCGAGGTCTGGGGAGCAGGGGCTGCGGTCAGCCGCCGGGCGGTGGATACCCACATCGCGCGGCTGCGCCGAAAGCTGGAAGAGGATCCAGCCAATCCCCGCCACATCCTGACCGCGCTCGCCTGGGGATATCGCTTCCGTCCGTGAGGACGGCGCTCCGGGCCGGTGACGAGCCCTGGAGCCGTGTTGCATTGGTCGTCACAGCTTCTGAGCAGCCACGCGGAGGAGAAACATGGAATACTCATCGTTTGGTCGGTTGCGAATTCGACGGCTACTGGTTCCGCTCATTGTGGCGGTGGTGGCGCTTCTGCCGGGGCAGACGGCCGCGCAGCAGCCTGCTACCCTCACCGGCCGGGTAACCGCCGAGTCCGGTCAGCCACTCGGCTCCGCGGGCGTCATCATCGAACAGTTGAGCGCTGGAGCGGTAACGCGCCCTGACGGCAGCTACACGATCATCGTGCCGGGCGCACGGGTACCCTCCGGCCCGGTCACTGTGACCGCCCGGCTGGTGGGATACAAGGCTCGCTCGGCCCAGGTGAACCTGAGCTCAGGACCGGCGGTCCAGGACTTCACCCTGCCGGACAATCCACTGCAGCTCGGTGAGCTGGTGGTGACCGGCGCGGGCACCGTCAGCGAGGTGGAAAAGCTCGGCACTGGCCGGAGCAGCGTCGATTCGCTCTCTATCGTGCGGAGCGGCGAGTCTAACATAGTCGCCGCCCTTGCCGCCAAGGCACCCAATGTGTCGGTGGTGTCGAGCTCGGGCGATCCTGGCGCCTCGGCTCACATCCAGATCCGCGGCCAGACCACGATCAGCGCCGGCAGCGGAATCAGCGGCGCGGATGCACAGCCGCTGTTCATCATCGATGGGGTGCCCATCGACAACAACATCAGCTACAACAATCCCAACTTCGCCTCGGTCAACTCGAGCGCCGCCCCCTCCAATCGGGCGATCGATATCAATCCGAACGACATCGAGAACGTGGAAGTATTGAAAGGGGCGGCATCGGGCGCCATTTACGGCTCGCGCGCGGGGCAAGGGGTGGTCATCATCACCACCAAGCGAGGACGTCCTGGTCCCACCAAGTACTCGCTTCGGAGTTCGGCCTCAATAGATAGGGTGGGGCGCCTGCCTGAGCTCCAGACCAAGTACGGCCTTGGGGCCGGTGGAGTGACGCCCGCCTGCGTGGCTGGGGCGGCCCCCAACTGTGCCGTAGGATTCCCGGACGCCGGTAGCTGGGGCCCGGCTGTTCCTGCCGGTACGCCCACGTTCAGCCATGCCGGCGAGATGTTCCAGACCGGTCACACCTTCGACAACGCGCTGACCATCTCGGGCGGCAACGACAGGACAACGTTCTTTCTTTCCGGGGGCGCCAACACCCAGCGCGGCATCATCACCGGCAACAACGACAAGTTCGACCGGATCTCCGTCCGCTTCAACGGATCTCACCGAGTCTTCGACAATCTCAAGGTTGGCGCGAACATCGCGTACGTCGATG
>JBDTUV010000162.1:0-6302 GCA_040007575.1 Gemmatimonadales bacterium | reverse complement strand
GCCGTTGATCTCGGCGGAGCAGGAGCCGCACTTGCCGGCCTTGCAGTTCCAGCGGACGGCGAGGTCGTTCGCCTGCTCGGCCTGAATCTGATGGATGGCATCGAGCACGACCATTCCGGGGGAGACGCTCGTGGTGTAGTCCACCAGCTTCCCCCCCTGGCGGTCGCCGCGCCAGACCCGGAACGTGGCTCGCCCTGCCGGTTCCGGCTTGGCCTTGGCTGGCTGCTGCTCTTCGACCGCGCCGATCTCGGCAAGGTCGGGCTTGAAGGTTTCGGTGCTCACCCCATCAATCGTCACTTCTGCTCCTGTATGATTCGTTTGAGCTCGGCGGGCATCTCCGGCACCGGCTCCCGGGAAAGCCGCATCTGGGCGTCTTCCCCCTTCCGAATCACTACGTTGAACGTGGCTCCTGCAGGGTCCTTCTCCGGGTAATCGTCGCGGAAGTGGCCGCCCCGGCTCTCCCGCCGCTCGATGGCTGCCCGGGTGATGGCCTCGGACACAATAAGCAGGTTGGGCAGGTCAAGCCCGGTATGCCACCCCGGATTGTACTCCCGGTTCCCCGCCACGCCCACCCGCCGAGCCCGCTCTTTGAGCTGGGCGATGCCCTGCAGCGCTCGTTTCATCTCGGGCTCGGTGCGCACGATGCCCACCAGGGTCTGCATCATGGTCTGAAGCTCCTGCTGCAGCTGAAAGGGTCCGCCGCCATCAGCGCTCGCGCCCCTCTCGAACGGGGCAAGTGCACCGCGGATGGCATCGTCGACCTCGGCGATATCGATCTCTCCGAGGCGGTGGTCTCGAGCGAACGCCGCCGCGGACTCTCCGGCCCGCTTACCGAAGACCAGCAGGTCCGAGAGCGAGTTGCCTCCCAGCCGGTTGGCACCGTGCAACCCGGCAGCGCACTCGCCGGCTGCGAACAGGCCGGGCAGGGTGGAGCTTTGGCTATCCCCGTCGACCCGGATTCCGCCCATGATGTAGTGGGTGGTAGGGCCGACTTCCATCGGTGTAGTGGTGATGTCGATGTCGGCCAGCTGCTTGAACTGGTGGTACATGCTGGGAAGCTTCTTGATGATGTGCTTCCGGGCATCGGGCATCCTTTTCCCGATCCAGGAGATGTCGAGGAAGACACCACCGTGCGGACTGCCCCGCCCCTCGCGAACCTCGCGCAGGATGGAGCGGGCAACGTGGTCGCGGGTCAAGAGCTCGGGAGGCCGCCGGGCGTTCTTGTCGCCCTGGGTATAGCGCCACCCCTCCTCCTCGCTGTCCGCCGTCTGGCCGCGATAGTTCTCCGGGATGTCGTCGAACATGAAGCGCTTGCCCTGCCGGTTCACCAGGACACCGCCTTCGCCTCGCACCCCTTCCGTCACTAGGATTCCCCGGACGCTGGGCGGCCAGATCATGCCGGTGGGGTGGAACTGGACGAATTCCATGTCCTGGAGCGCGGCGCCGGCGTGGTAAGCGAGTGCGTGGCCATCGCCGGTGTACTCCCAGCTGTTGCTGGTGATCGAGTAGGCCCGGCCGATGCCGCCGGTTGCGAGGACGATGGCCTTGGAACGGAACAGGCGGAACCGGCCCCGCTCGCGGTCGTACCCCAGCGCCCCCGATACAGTTCCACCGTCAGTGAGGAGTTGGAGGATGGTGCACTCCATGTGCACGTCGATCCCCTGGTGGATGCTGTGGTCCTGAAGCGTTCGGATCATCTCCAGCCCGGTCCGATCGCCGACGTGCGCCAGACGGGGATACTTGTGCCCGCCGAAGTTCCGCTGGAGAATGCGCCCATCGGGGGTGCGGTCGAAGAGCGCACCCCACGCCTCCAACTCACGGACTCGATCCGGCGCTTCCTTCGCGTGCAGTTCGGCCATGCGGTAGTTGTTCACGTACTGCCCGCCGCGCATCGTGTCGGCGAAATGCACCTTCCAGCTGTCGCGGTCGTCCACATTGGCCAGGGCGGCGGCAACTCCTCCCTCGGCCATGACGGTGTGAGCCTTGCCGAGCAGCGACTTACACACGAGGCCAACCTTGGCCCCTGCCGCAGAGGCCGCGATCGCGGCGCGGAGTCCCGCACCGCCGGCGCCGATGACGAGTACGTCGTGCTCGAAGGTTTGGTATTCAGACACTTACCAAATCCTCCAATCACTCCAAACCCCCATCGAACACATCCGCACGTACAGATCCGCGAACGCAACGGAGAACAGGCTGGTCCACGCCCACCGCATGTGCGCTCGGTTGAAGCAGCTGGAGCAATCGTAGAGTCGCCGGCGTACCGGGGAGCGGGAGAGCTGGTCGAGATACCCGCCGATGACGTGGCGCAACGAGTGACAGCCCAGGGTGTACCCGCCGAGCAGGATGACATTCGCGGCGAGCACGAGAGTCCCTATTCCGATGCCAAACGTTTTATGACCGGTGGCTGGGTCGGTGAACCAGAACGCCTGGTAGACGTCGTACGCGAGCACCGCCAGGAAGACGAGGGCGACATACAGGAAGTAGCGGTGAATGTTCTGCACGATCAGCGGAAAGGCGGCCTCGCCGCAATACTCTTTGCGCGGCTCGCCCACGGCACAGGCGGGTGGGTCCGCCCAGAACGCCTTGTAGTACGCGCCGCGATAGTAGTAACAGGTCAAGCGGAACAGCCCCGGGAACGGCAGGATCAGCAGCGCCGGGGAGAACACCAGCCAGGCCGGCCACCATCCCGGCTTCGGCCCGAACCACGCATGGGGTGCGCTCCCGAACAACTCTGGAGAGTAGAAGGGAGAGAGATAGGGGCCATAGGTGTAATGCTGGCCCTGGAAGGCGGCCCATGTCGCATAGCAGATGAACGCGGACAGGATGAGAAAGACGATCGCCGGCTGCAGCCACCACCAGTCCCTGCGCATCGTTTCGCCGAAGCGAGGGCGAACTATGGGGAGTTGCGCGTGCGCCATTGCAGATTCTCTCCCTCAGTGCGGCGGGCAGGAGCGTGCGAGCCAGCAGGGATATTCGAGGCGGCAGTGCGGCCTGTCAATGCCGTCGCGAGAGTATCGACCACGTGCAGTGGCGCGTGGCGCCGCAATCCCCTAGCTTTGGCCACCCCCCAAGTCCAACCAGGAGCGCCCGCATGCGAGTGCGTGGACTCACGATGGTGCTGCTGCTCACCACCGCGACAGCGGCGAGCGCGCAGTCTACAGGAACCTTCGAAATCACCGGCTTCGGCCGTTTCACCCGTTTCGACGACACCCTCCGCATCCAGGAAGAGCTGGGTGGAGGAGGATCGCTGGGCTTCTACCTGCTCCCGATTCTGGCGCTCGAGGCCGAAGGTGCGTACACCAAGACGCACAGCAACGTCACCGGCCTTCCCGTCACCAACGTTCCGCTGCGCGGCCGGCTCAGCCTTCACATTCCGATCGGAGGCTATGCCTCCGGCATCCGGGTGGGTGCGGGCTACGTACGCAACCTGTATCGGAAGAGTGTGAACTTCGACGACAACGGCTTCACCGGAATCTTTGGGTTCCGCTGGGGACTCAGTCGAAACTTTGGGTTCCGGATAGATGGCACCGCGGACTACGTGAGGAGCCCTGAAGGCGGGAGGGCGGACCACTACATCAACTGGGGCGCGCAAGCGGGCCTGAGCCTGATGCTGGATGCCTCGCCGGGTGGAACTGAGACTACGAAAGACAAGGATCAGGACGGCGTCGGCGACAAGCTCGACCGGTGTCCCAGCACCCCGGTGGGGAAAGCGGTTGATGGCGCGGGCTGCGCCGCCAGCCAGAGGGATACCGACAGTGATCACGTCAACGACGAAGGGGATCGCTGCCCCGGGACGGGGGCGGGTGAGGTAGTGGACGCCGAGGGTTGCTCCAGTGCTCAGAAGGACGCTGACCGGGATGGGATCCTGGATCCGACTGACCGCTGCCCGGACACGCCGGCGGGGCAAAAGGTCGACAGCACCGGCTGCGTCCCGGTGCCGCCGGATCAGGATAAGGACGGCGTTCCCGACGGAGTGGATCAATGCGCCGGCTCGCCTGCGGGACAGCCCGTAACTCCGAGCGGCTGCCCGGTCCGGCGCGATTCGGATGGTGATGGTGTTCACGATGGCCTGGATCTCTGCCCGAATTCGCCCAAGGGCGAGGCCGTGAATGAGAACGGCTGCCAGATCCTGTTCCAGAAGCAGGCCCGCACCGTCATCCTGCGCGGAGTGAACTTCCAGACTGGCAGTGCGATACTGACGCCGGAAGCAAGGGATGTCCTGCGGGACATCGCGGCCCAACTGGTGGAGAACTCGCAGTATCGGGTTCAGATATCGGGCCACACCGACAACACCGGGCGGCGAGCGACGAACCTGCGTCTCTCCTTCGCTCGAGCGCGGACGGTGGAGACGTTCCTCGAGGCGAATGGGGTCCCCCGAACGCAGGTGACGTCCAAGGGGTTCGGGTCCGCCGTGCCGGTTGCACCCAATACGACCGCGGCCGGCCGAGCCCAGAACCGGAGAGTGGAGCTCCACCGGACCAACTAGCTACATCCGCGGCTGGAACATGATGTGCGCCTTCGGCGTGCCCGGATGCATGATCCAGGGGCCTCCCTCCACTGGCGCGGCCGAAAGACCAGTCGATGCCGCCGTCGCGTAGGGGATGTACACAACGAAGAGCGGTTGCGCCTTGGGGGCGGTACCCGTGGCCGGGTCGAAGCTGTCAGGAGGCCCGGTCAGGGAGTACAGCATCGCGGGATGCCGAGGTAGCCGGAGCTTGCCTGCTCGCGTCTCTGCGAACCGCACGCTGTCGACCCGATCGCCGGTGACGCCGCGCGCCCGAAGAGCGCGCCCCCGGGCCATGAAGGGCTCGAGTGATCGGTGGTAGCACGCCACATGAAACTTCTCTGCCTTCGGATCACCGGCGAGGCAGACCAGCTCACCACGTCCCTGCCGCAGCCTCTTCAAGTGCCCGTCCGGCGTATAACCCAAGACTGTCGCGCCGGCACGCATCGCTTCGGGCGCTGCCAACACGGCCGCGGCGATCTGCTGCTCGGCCGGAGGTATGGCCGTTGGTTCCCCATTGGACGCCGGCGTCTGGCTCTGAGCCTCACCAGCCAGAATTCCAAGCAGCGCAACTGCCCAGGTTCGTAGTAATGTGCGGCTCATAGTCGTTCCTTCCTCCTGTTGATCGGTGGCTATCTGGCCGGAGGGAGGTCGGAATTCCAACTGACTCGGCTGGCGAGCCACGAGCCATCCCTTTGTTTCTGCCAGACCGACAGGACCTTGCCCTTGTCCTGCACCGGCGCCTTTCCGCCCGGCGGGAGCATCGTCGTCTCGAAGGTACCCCATGGATAGGCGAGGTCCCCGCGGCCCTCGATCTCGACCACACTCTGCTCAAACCGCGTGATCTTGGGAGTTCCCTCGAAGAACTTCTGGATCGCCGCCCGCCCCCGCACCATCGGGGCATTGGGTGGAAAGAGGACGGCATCGTCGGTGTAGGCCGAAACTATTGCCCCTACATCGGCGGCTACCATAGCCTTATCGAAGTCCGCGACGCGGGTTCGAATCGCGGTGCGATCGGCGTCGGTGAGCCCTGCTTGGCTCCGTTGACATCCCACGGCAGTGAGGGCGATGAGCGCCAGGGCGCCGAGCATCCGGTGGATAGACATAGGTTCTCTCCGATGAACGAGACTGGATCAATCGTTGCTCTGGCTAGCGCGGCATCTCTCGTAGGGTGATGTCCCGGACGAGGAAGCTGGCGTTTACCGTCCCGAACTCCGACCGTTTCGCACCCGCCTCGCTGCGCTTGTCATAGGACCCGTAGTAACTCTTCGAGACCGAGTCCCCCTTGGTCGCGAAGGCATCGAGCGCTGCCCAGTTCTTGAACGTCAGGACGATCGCGACGTCCCAGTCCTGGGGTCCATCGGCCGTGGTCTTCAAGCCCATCGAGTAATCCTGAATCAGTCCCTGGCGTTTGTACTCATCGTAGAGCGGGCGGACTCTCTGGCGCAGATCGGTCCAGAACTCGGAGCCTTTGCCCGGTTTGATGTCGACGAGGGTGATCCGAGAGATGGGGCCCAGGGTGTAGTGCTCTTGCGCCTGGACCGGGCGCGTGGTGAAGGCGAGAACCACTGCGAGCAGTGCGAGTGCAGATCGGGACATCCGACACCTCCGGTGACGGGGAAGGCGGAGAGGGGAGCGCTGCCAGTTTACGGGGGAATCCGACCTTGCTCAAGTGGAACCGTGCTACCAACACAAAATGGGCCAGCCGAGGCTGACCCATTGTTCGCTTTCCTATTGTGCTATCCAGTGCGCCGCGTAGGAATCGAACCTACAACCTAGTGATTAAGAGTCACTTGCT
>JBDTUV010000161.1:0-6354 GCA_040007575.1 Gemmatimonadales bacterium | reverse complement strand
TAGATGAAGAATTTGATGGCAGCGTAGAGCCGGTTGGGCCCGCCCCAGACCCCGATGATGAAATACATCGGGATCAGCATCACCTCGAAGAAGACATAGAATACGAAGAGGTCCAGCGCGATAAAGACCCCGATGAGCCCGGGGAGGAGCGTCAGCATCAGGGCGTAGAACACGCGCTCCTTCCGCTCGATCTGCCGCCAGCTCGCCAGCACGCTGAGAGGCATGATCGCAGTGGTCAGGAGCACCATGAAGAGCGAGATGCCGTCGATGCCTACCCGGTAGCTGATCCCCCAGCTGGGGATCCAGGGCGCGCTCGAGACGAGCTGCATACCGCCGTTGTCAGACGCCAACGCCCACCAGAGACCAACCGAGAGCAGGAATTCGAGAATGGTGACCACAAGCGCCATGCGTTTGGCGCTGCGCTCGTCACCCAGGAGGACCGGCACCACTCCGGCAACCGGCAGCAGCACCAGGGCGTGGAGTATCCACTGGTTGTAGTGGATCGAGGTAAGGAAATCGGTCATCGCGCGCTCACCCGGCCATGGCGTGAAGGATCCACAGGGCCCCCACGAGGAACAGCACGACGTAGATACCCACCTGCCCCGTTTGGAGCCTGCTTCCCAGCCACCCCAATCCCCGGGAGAGTCTGGCGGTCCCGTTCACCGCCGCGCCATCCACCACGGCCTGATCGACGCCCCTCCACAGCACGACGCGGGAAAGCCATATCAGCGGCCGGACCAGGACGGCGTCGTAGATCTCGTCCACGTAGTACTTGCGATTGAGCACCCGGGCGAGCCCGGTGTCTTCGGGCGCCTCCGCGGCGGTCGGAGTCCGCCGCCTCAAGGTGGCGCGATATCCCGCATAGAGGCCGAGAACACCGACCAGCACCGCGCCGCCGACCAGGAAGAGCTCGGTCTGCCCGTGTGGCATCTCCAGCCCGAAGAACCTGGCCGAAGGCTCGGTGACCGGCTCGAGCCAGTGCTCCAGGAGCGCGCCCCCACCCAAGAAGGGCGGCAAGTTGATGAACCCGCCGATGACGCTCAAAACGCCTAGGACCACGAGTGGACCGGTCATGACCAGGGGAGCATCGTGCAGATGGGAGCGCTCCTTCTCCCCGGTTCGGTTCTCGCCCAGAAACGTCATGGTGATGAGCCGCGCCATGTAGAACGCCGTGAGCAACGCCGCCACGACGCCCATTGCGTAGAACAGGTAGTAGATCGGATGATCACCGGCTCGGGCGAAGGCGGCAGCCAGGATCTCGTCCTTGGAGAAGAACCCCGAGAACGGCGGAACCCCGGCAATGGCCAGGGTGGCGATCAGCATGAGCCAGAAGGTGACCGGCATGTACTGCTTGAGGCCGCCCATGTTGCGCATGTCCTGGGCGTCGGCGCGCGAGTGGGTGGCATGATAGGCGTGATGCATCGCGTGGATCACGCTGCCAGCCCCCAGGAAGAGCAGCGCCTTGAAGAAGGCGTGGGTCACGAGGTGGAAGATGCCGGACGCATAAGCACCAGTCCCCACCGCGATGAACATGTAGCCGAGCTGCGAGACTGTGGAGTAAGCCAGCACCTTCTTGATGTCATACTGGCGCAGGGCGATAGTGGCCGCGAACAAGGCGGTCAGGGCACCGATGCCGGCCACCACCGTGCTCGAGAACGGAGCCAGCGCAAACAGCACGTTGGTGCGCGCCACCAGGTAGACACCCGCGGTGACCATGGTTGCCGCGTGGATCAGGGCCGACACCGGCGTGGGACCGGCCATGGCATCGGGAAGCCAGGTATAGAGCGGGATCTGGGCGGATTTGCCGGTGCAACCAAGAAAGAGAAAGAGGGTGATCGCGGTGACGACTCCTGTTCCCGGTGAGAACACCGCCGGGGCCCGCTCCACCATGCCGGTGAAGGTCAGCGTCCCCAGGTGTTGCCAGATCAGGAACATGGCGATCATGAAACCGAAATCGCCGATCCGGTTGACGATGAACGCCTTCTTGCCCGCATCGGCATTCACTTTGTCGCTGAACCAGAAGCCGATGAGCAGGTAGGAGCAGAGACCCACCCCTTCCCAACCGATGAACACGACTGGGAAGCTGGATCCGAGCACCAGCACCAGCATGAAGACGACGAAGAGGTTGAGGTAGGCGAAGTAGCGGGCGTATCCCGGGTCCGACTGCATGTACCCGACGCTGAACAGGTGGATGAGGCTGCCCACGCCGGTGATCACGAGCAGCATCACGGCGGAGAGCTGGTCCACCTGAAAAGCCAGGTCGAGCTGGAGCGGGCCGACCGGCAACCAGCGCCAGAGGCTGACGATGATCGGCTCATGCGGTGGCCTGAGCCACAACTCAATGAACACGCCCAGCGCCACGGTAAAGGCGCCCAGCAGCACGCCGACCCCGACCACCGAGACCACCTTCTTGGCCCCAGGCCGCCAGATCGCCAATGCCCCGTTCCCGAGGAACCCCGCGAGGGGCAGCGCGACCGTCAGCCAGACCCAATAAGACATATCGTCAGCCGCGCAGCAGGTTGATGTTACCGAGATCCACGGACTGCTTGTGCCGGAAGATCCCGATGATGATCGCCAGACCCACCGCAGCCTCCGCTGCCGCCACCGTCATCACGAAGAAGACCATGACGTAGCCGCTGGCTCCGTAGAGCTGCGCCAGGGCCACGAAGGTCAGGTTGACGGCGTTCAGCATCAGCTCGATGCACATGAACAATACGATGGCGTTACGGCGGAGCAGGACGCCGGCCACGCCGAGGGTGAACAGGATAGCCGAGAGCGCCAGAGAGGGACCGAGCAGCATCAGACGTTCCGCTTGGCGAGGACGACGGCGCCGACGATGGCGGCCAGCAACAGAACTGATGTGATCTCGAACGGGATGAGGTACACCTGGAAGAGGGGAGCCGCCACGGCGCCAACCACGCCCTGCGCAGCGCTCGCCTGTTGAGTAACCTGCCCGGCCATGAAGGCCGTGCCGGGATCGGTGTACGTGGGCCACTGGGAAAGCTCTCCGGCCAGCCGGCGAGGGGAATAGTGCACCAAGGCCAGCAGCTCGACCGACAGGAGTCCGGCAATCACGAGGGTGGCAGCCACGCTGGACGGACCCCGGAAGTCGGACTCGGCGTGCCCCAGATTCAGCAGCATGATGACAAAGAGAAAGAGCACCATGATCGCGCCGGCGTATACCAGCACCTGGATGGCCGCGATAAACTGCGCATTGAGCAGCACGTAGATGGCCGCCAGCGAGAACATCGTCGAGACCAGCCAGAGCGCAGACGCCATCGGGCTCCTCTGCAGGATGCAGAGCGTGGCGGACAGGACCGCCGCGGCCGCGAAGATGTAAAAGACCACTTCCGTCATCTACTCACCCTTGGGATCGGTGGGGTCCCAGAGCGTCGACACAGCGTGGGTCTGCGACGAGAGCCGCTCCAGGTCGTAGACAAAGCGATCCCGGCTGTACTCCGCGTTCTCGTAGTGCACGCCGACGTGGATCGCCTCCTCGGGGCAGACCTCCTGGCAGTAGCCACAGAACACGCAGCGGAACTCATCGATCTCGTAGATCAGCGGGTAGCGATCGCCCTGCTCGTCCTCGCCGGGCACCAGCTTAATGCAGTTGGCCGGACAGATCTGGGGACACAGTCCGCAGGCCACGCATTTCGACCGGCCCTGCTCGTCGGTGAGCATCCGGTGGGTGCCCCTCCACCGCTGGGAAATGCTCCACTGCCCCATCCCGTGCTCGCTGTCGGTGCTCTTCTCCTCGGGGTACTGCATGGTCACCTTCTTCTCGAACATGTGCTTGAAGGTGAGTGCCATCCCCTTGAGCGTAGCGCGCACGTAGCTCACCTGGCGCTCGGGACGCTTCATGACCTTGACGCCGATAGCCATCAGTCCGCCACCGTGGCGCGCTGGGCGCGCGCATTGAGAGATTTCCGCTGGCGAGCAGAGCCCCGGATAAACGTGCCGCTGTCCAGCAGGCCGAAGACCAGCACCGCCAGCACCGCGCTGAGCCCGAACAGCGCGAGTCCCTCATAGATGGGATCAGTGATGCCGAAGACCCGCTGGATCACGTAGATGGCCACGCAGACCACCATGATGTAGGCCAGCGCCAGCGGCATCAGCACCTTCCAGCCCAACGCCATGAGCTGGTCGTACCGGAAACGCGGCAGCGTCCAGCGAATCCACATCACGAAGAAGATCCAGAACATCACCTTGACGAAGAAGAAACCTGCCGTCGCGATGCTCTGGAGAACCCCACCGGCCTCGTCCCAGTGCGTAAAGGGAATGTCCCAGCCCCCGAAGAAGAGCGTGGTGACCATGGCGCACACAGTGACGACGTTGGAGTACTCGGCGATGAAGAAAAAGGAGAACTTCATCGCGCTGTACTCGGTGTGGTAACCGGCGATCAGCTCCGACTCGGCCTCGGGCATGTCGAACGGGAGCCGGTTGGTCTCGGCGAAGCCCGAGATGAGGAAGATGAAAAAGGAGAGGAACAGCGGCAGGACGTACCAGAGCCCGGCTTGCTGCTGCTGCACGATGACCGAGAGGCTTACACTGCCGGACATGAGCAGCACCGGGATCAGGCTTAGCCCCATGGCTACTTCGTAGGAGACCATCTGGGCGCTGGCCCGGAGGCCACCCAGCAAGGCGTACTTGCTGTTTGATGACCAGCCCGCCAGCGCGATGCCGTACACCCCCATCGAGCTGATGGCCAGGACGAAAAGGAATCCGATCGGCAGGTCGGCCACTACCATCGGCATGAGACCATGGTGCACGAACCGTCCCAGTGGGCCGAGGGTGAAGTCGAACTCCACGGGGAGAGGGGCTCCGAACGGAATTACCGCGAACAGCAGCAGCGCGGGAATGAACGACATTGCCGGCGCCAGCAGGAAAAGCCATCGGTTTGCAAGTGCCGGGAAGGTCTCTTCCTTCAGAATGTTCTTGAGCCCGTCCGCCGCCGGCTGAAGCAGTCCCGCTGGACCCACTCGGTTGGGGCCGCGCCGGTTCTGCATCCAGGCGCTGACCTTGCGCTCCATCAGGGTCAGCAGCGCCACGCCCACCAAGGTCACGGTAAAGACCAGCAGCATCTTGATGACGCTGAGGAACAGGAACCCCTTCATCTCGGGTGTCACGACACCCCCGCCCGAGCGGTCTGTCTGCCACCCAGGGCACCAGAATCTGAGAGCACCCGTCCGGTAAACCCGATGTCATCATAGGTACCCGCGAACACCGGCCAGCGCTCGCCGAGGAGCTCGAAGGCCTGCGCGGCGGTTGCTGGAGCGGAAGCGCTCGGTCCCGGGCCGGCGATGACCTCCCCTGCCACCCACCAGGCCGGCCGAGCCATGCCGGGCTGCGACTTAGCCTGGTTGTAGCGTTGGATACGGTGATCGCGATTCACGTAGGTGCCGTTCTCCTCCGCCATCGTCGTGATCGGAAGGACTAGCTCCGCGTTCCGGAGGCCTTCGGGGATAATCGTCCCCAGCACGACCACACTGGCCGGAGTCTTGGCGATCAGGTCCAGATCAGACTGCGACAGGTCGGCGTCCAGCACGATCACCAACCCCGCGCTTGCCAGCTCGATCAGGCCGGTGGGCCAGTCGGAGCCGTATCCCAGCAGCTCCGCGCCAATCAGATTGGGCGCCCGCTCGGCCCGCAGCGCCAGGTTGGGCACACCGGCCAGCGGAGCCTCCTCACCAAGGGGTACCTGCACCACCGCGGTCACGCTGAGCCGCTCGAGCATCCGCCGGATCAGCCCGAGCGATTCGGTGGACGCCACACCGGAGGCAAGGATCACGGCCGATCCCGAGGTGCCGCGGATCAGCTGTCCCAACCGGTCCAGCGCGGTATCCCAGTCGGTGGCAACATGCCGTCCACCATCCCGGACCAGGGGCGCTTCGATCCGGTCGCCCCGGTTGAGCCAGCGGTAATTCATCCGGCCGTAGTCGCACATGAAGTGGCGATTCACTTCGAGGTTCGGGCGGGGACGAAGCCGGACGACGATGTCGTCCCGGGTGTCCATGGTGATGTTGCAGCCCTGGGTGCAGCCGGGACACACGCTCGCGGTCTTGTCGAGGTCCCAGGCCCGCGCCTTGTGGAGGAAATCCTTCGAGATGAGCGACCCGACCGGGCAGAGGTCCACCACGTTACCGGCCCAGGGATGGTCGAGCGGCTGCTCGGTCGAGATCCCGATGTAGGCCCGGTCGCCCCGCTCGGAGACGTTGAGGATGGGATCTTCCGCGACGTCTTCCATGAACCGGACGCACCGGGTGCACAGAATGCAGCGGTTCGGCACATAGAGCACGTCGGGCCCGAAGTCCTCGACCGGGCTGTAGCGCTTGGCGTAGTCGGCGTAGCGGGTGC
>JBDTUV010000160.1:0-6363 GCA_040007575.1 Gemmatimonadales bacterium | reverse complement strand
GGGCGGTCGCGCGCGCCGGGGCGTTAACAGCCAAGAACCAGCGGTGTTGAATCGCCTTCCACTGCAGTGCCTGGTACACGGCAGCCAATCCCACCACCACGTAGACCAGGCGGCTGAGTGGGCTCATTTCCCCGAAGATCGTGGCCACCAAGTCGAAGTTGGCGGCGCCCACCAAACCCCAATTCAATCCGCCAATGACCAGCAGAACGGCGGCGGTTACGTCAAGTGATCTCACAATTCCCCCTTGTTTGGTTTATGTCTAACTTCTGTCGAGCAATATGTGGCATTTGTCTAAGTTGTCAAGACCTGTTTCCAGTATTTGCTTGACAAGAGTTGGACATTAGAGCATTATTACCAATGGAATCCTCCGTGAGTTCCCAAACACCCAAGCATCCTGTCCGAGTCACCGCGCTCAGAACCGGTCTGACCCCCCATATCCTTCGCGCCTGGGAGCGGCGGTATCAGGTGGTTGCTCCCAGCCGGAGCGAGGGCGGCCAACGGCTGTACTCAGACCATGACGTGCAGCGATTGAAGCTCCTTCGGAGGCTGACGGACCGGGGGCACAGCATCTCGCGGCTCGCCGGGGCCTCACTGGAGGACCTCGAGCGGAGCGCCCGAGAGGAAGGCGGCCCGAAGCCGGCTGAGACCGAGGCGCCCGACTCCGGGGCCGAGGAATTCAGGTCGGCCGCCTTGAGTGCCGCTCACCGGCTTGAAGCAGCCGAGCTTCACGCGGTCCTGGAGCGGGCCGCGGTGAGCCTGGGCGTTCCCGGTTTTCTCGACCAGGTGGTAGGCCCTTCCCTTCAGGAGATCGGACGGGGCTGGAGCGAGGGGACCGTCTCGATCGCCCAGGAGCACCTCGCCACCGCCGTCTTCCGTCGAGTGCTGGGGTGGCTGCTCCGGGTGTACGAGGTCAATCACTCCGCCCCCCGGCTGGTTGTCGCTACCCTGCCCCGGCAGTGGCACGAGCTGGGAGCCATGCTGGCCGCCGCCGCCGCCGCGTCGCAAGGCTGGGACGTGACTTACCTCGGTGCGGACCTCCCGGTGGCTGAAATCGTCGCCGCCGCGCGGCAGGTCTCGGCGAATGGCGTCGCCTTGAGCATCGTCTACCCCGCGGTCGATCCCATCCTGGTGAGCGACCTGCAGCAGCTCCGAGCCGGCCTGGATCCGCGCGCGGCAATCCTCCTCGGCGGCTCCGCGACTTTACAGGACCACGACCGCCTGGTGTCAGTGGGGACGCAAGTCGTGAACTCGCTGGCCGAGTTCCGGACCTCGCTCCGTCGCCTCCGGGAGCCGGCTTGATCCTCCTTACCGGGGCGACAGGCTATGTCGGTGGACGGCTCCTTCGCACCCTCGAGGCAGACGGGAAACGGGTTCGCTGCCTGGCGCGCCGGCCAGACTACCTCCGGCCCAGGGTCGGGGCCACGACCGAGGTTGTTCAGGGCGACGTGCTCGATCCAGGGTCACTTCGAGGCGCGCTCCGTGACATCCACACGGCCTACTATCTCGTCCACTCGATGGCAGCAGGCCGCAGCTACGCCGATGATGACCGCCGTGGAGCGATGGCCTTTGCAACAGAGGCTCGTGATGCAGGGGTCCAGCGAATCGTGTACTTGGGGGGGTTGGGCGATGGAGAACGACTCTCACCCCACCTGGAAAGCCGGCAGGAGGTAGGAAGGATCCTGCGAGATTCGGGTGTGCCGACGGTCGAGTTTCGAGCGTCGATCGTTATCGGATCGGGTAGCCTCTCATTCGAGGTTCTGCGGGCCCTGGTCGAGAAGCTGCCGGTGATGGTAACACCACGCTGGGTCCACACCCGAACTCAGCCGATCGGCATCGAAGATCTGATCGCCTATCTCCGAGAGGCGCTGGACCACCCTGCCGGGCAAAGTGCCATCTACGAAATCGGTGGCCCCGATCGAGTCTCGTACGGCGACCTGATGCGGGAATACGCTCGGCTGCGAGCGCTCAGGCGGGTGATGATTCCAGTGCCGGTGTTGACACCGCGACTTTCCGGCCTTTGGCTGGCGCTGGTCTCACCGGTCTACGCCCGAGTCGGGCGTGAGCTGATTGGTGGCCTTCGAAATGAGACCGTGGTTCGAAACGACCGGGCCCTCGAGGCGTTTCGGGTGCGGCCGCGGGGGGTCCGGCAGGCGTTGACCCGGGCGCTTGCCAACGAAGATTCAGCTTTCGCGGCTACCCGATGGAGCGATGCGCTATCGGCCCATCGCCCGGCACCGACGTGGGGAGGCCTCAAGTTCGGGTCGCGGCTGGTGGATTCCCGGGTGGCGTGGGTGGCTCGCACCCCGGAGCAGACGTTTCGGCCGGTCGCCAGGATCGGCGGCAAATCGGGGTGGTACTACGGCAACCGACTCTGGCGCCTACGCGGTGCTCTCGACTGGCTCGCCGGTGGGCCAGGAATGCGGCGGGGCCGACGCCACCCTGAGATCCTCGTGCCGGGCGACACGCTGGACTTCTGGCGAGTCGAAGCCGTAGAACCTGGCCGCCTTCTGCGCTTGGCTGCGGAGATGCGGCTGCCCGGACGAGCCTGGCTCCAGTTCGAGGTGACCGGCCAAGGCGGCGGAAGCCTGATCCGCCAGACCGCGCTCTTTGACCCGGTAGGCTTGGCCGGCCTGACTTACTGGTATGGCCTTTGGTTCATCCATCAGCTGGTCTTCGCTGGAATGCTTCGCAGCCTGGTTCGGGAGGCCGAGGCCGGGGGGCCGCTGGAGCAGTGAGGGAATGATCGACGATCTCCGCATCCACGCCGCCCCGGAGTCCCGGCTTGGGTCCTCGAGCACCTCAACAACAAGTACTCGCTCGACGGCCGGGACCCAAACAGCTACGCTGGGATCCACTGGATCTTCGGCAAGTTCGACCGGCCATTTTACCGGCGACCGATCTACGGGACGGTGCGATATCAGTCACTGAAGGCGGCGGAGAAGAAGTTCGATGTCGCTCGATACCTGAAGCGGTACCCTCCCTTGTCGCCCTGAGCGAAGCGGCATCCTCTTTGGAATCCAGTTATTTTTAGGCAATGCCTCTCTCTGCATTCCACCCCGTCGTAGCCCGCTGGTTCGAACAGAAGTTCGGCGAGCCCACCCCCCCACAGCGCCTCGGCTGGGAAGCGATCCGGCAGGGACGGGACACGCTCATTGCCGCGCCGACCGGCTCCGGAAAGACCCTGGCCGCCTTTCTCGAGGAGCTGGACCGCCTCTTCCGTGAGGGGCTGGAGGGTCCGCTACCCGACGAGACCCGGGTAGTCTACGTCTCGCCCCTCAAAGCGCTGAGCGCCGACATCCATCTCAACCTGGCTGAGCCTCGGCGCGAGATCCGCCTGCTGGCCGAGGAGATGGGGATCGAGGCGCCCAGGATCACTGCGGCCATCCGCTCGGGCGACACCCCGCAGAATGAGCGGGCGGCAATGCTCCGGAAGCCGCCGCACATCCTGGTCACCACTCCCGAGTCGCTCTACCTCATGCTCACGGCGCAGCGCAGCCGGGAGATGCTCCGCACCGTGCGCACCGTCATCGTAGACGAGATCCATGCAGTGCTCGAGACCCGCCGGGGCGCGCACCTGGCGTTGACCCTGGAGCGGCTGGCACACGTCGCCCAGCAGCCGATTCAGCGGATTGGCCTGTCAGCGACGATGGAGCCGATTGGGGAGGTCGGGCAGTGGCTCGTCGGCGGGGCAGCGGGGCAGCGGGGCAGCGAGGCAGTAGGCCCCTCGACAGATCCAGTCTCCAAGCCCGGCGTGCGAACCGTAGCGCGCGGCCCTGCCGCCCCGCCGCCCCGCCGCCCCGCTGTCATCAACGAGGGCCACCGCCGAACCCTGGACCTCGCGCTGGAGCTGCCCGGCTCACCGCTCGAGGCGGTCATGTCCGGTGAGGTTTGGGGCGAGGTCTACGATCGGCTGGCGGAGCTGATCAAGGCCCACAAGACAACGCTGGTGTTCGTGAACACCCGCCGGCTGGCGGAGCGGGTCTCTCGCCACCTGTCCGAGCGGGTTGGCGAGGATGCGGTCACCGCGCACCACGGCAGCCTCTCCAAGGAGACCCGGCTCGACGCCGAGGAGCGGCTCAAGACCGGGAAGCTCAAGGCGCTGGTGGCGACGGCCTCGCTGGAGCTGGGCATCGACATCGGCCACGTGGATCTGGTGGCCCAACTCGGCACGCCGCGGCGGATCTCCACCTTGATCCAGCGGGTGGGCCGATCGGGCCACACGGTGCACGGCACGCCGAAGGGTCGGCTCTTCCCGCTCACGCGAGACGAGCTGGTCGAGTGCACCGCGCTCCTGCGCTCGGTCCGACAGGGACAGCTCGACCGGCTGATCATCCGCGACAAGCCACTGGACGTGCTGGCCCAGCAGATCGTGGCGGAGTGCGCGGGGGAAGACTGGGATGTCGATGAAATGTTCCAGCTGGTGCGGCAGGCATATCCCTATCGCGATCTGCAGCGCGCCGATTTCGATAACGTGATCCAGATGCTCACCCAGGGCTTCGACACCCGGCGGGGCCGGCGGGGCGCCCTGATCCATCACGATACGGTGAACGGCAGGATTCGCGGCCGGCGCGGAGCGCGTATGCTGGCGATCACGTCGGGTGGCGCCATCCCGGACAATGCCGACTACCGGGTGATCCTCGAGCCGGAGAACACCTTTATCGGCACCGTGAACGAGGACTTCGCGGTCGAGAGCCTTCAGGGCGACATCTTCCAGCTCGGCAACATGTCCTGGCGGATCCTGCGGGTGCAGCAGGGCACAGTGCGGGTGGAGGACGCCCATGGCCAGCCGCCGAGCATTCCGTTCTGGCTGGGCGAGGCCCCGGCACGGAGCAACGAGCTCTCGGCCGCGGTGGCCAAGCTGCGGGGCGAGGTGGAGAAGCGGCTAGGGGACCGAGTTGAGGCAACTGCGTGGGTTGCTTCTGTTCTGAGCAGCGATCCACAAGGGGATCGTCATCCTGAGCCCGTTCGCTGTGCTCAGGGCAGGCTCCGCGAAGAATCGGCTCGGACGCAGGCCGATCCTTCGGTCGCTGCGCTCCCTCAGGATGACAGTTTTGCTGCTGCACATCAACTGGTGGAATACCTGGCCGAGTCCAAGCGCATGCTCGGAACCCTCCCAACCCAGGACACCGTTGTCGCCGAGCGGTTCTTCGACGAGGCCGGCGGCATGCAGCTCGTCATCCATTCTCCGTTCGGGAGCCGGGTGAACCGGGCCTGGGGTCTGGCGCTCCGCAAGCGATTCTGCCGCCAGTTCAACTTCGAGCTGCAGGCCGCCGCCACCGAGGACGCGCTGCTGCTGTCGCTCGGACCGCAGCACTCGTTCCCGCTGGACAGCGTCTTCAAGTTCCTGCATCCGGACACGGTGGAAGAGATCCTGGTCCAGGCGTTGCTCGACGCGCCGATGTTCGGCACTCACTGGCGCTGGAACGCCACCATCGCCCTGGCAATCGCCCGGAGCCGCAACGGCCGAAAGACGCCGCCGCAGATCCAACGGATGCAGTCGGAGGATCTCCTGGCGGCCGCGTTCCCCGACGCGGCCGCGTGTCTGGAGAACATTCCGGGCGACCGGCAAATCCCGGATCACCCGCTGGTCCGGCAGACGATCGACGACTGCGTTCACGAGGTCATGGATCTCGATCTGCTCATCGGCCTGCTCCGGCGGATTCACGCGGGAGAGATCAACTACATCGCGCGCGACCTCCCCGAGCCTTCTCCGTTGGCTCACGAGATCCTGAACGCCCGGCCCTACGCGTTCCTGGACGACGCCCCGGCGGAAGAGCGCCGGACCCAGGCGGTCTACACCCGGCGCGCCTTCGAGCCCTCCTCCGGCGACGACCTCGGCGCGCTCGACTTAGCTGCGATCGAGCGGGTGCGGGACGAGGCCTGGCCCGACGTGCGGGACGCCGATGAGCTGCACGACGCCCTGCTCACCTCCGGGTTCCTGACCGAGATCGAGGGGCTCTCCGGCCGAGAAGGGCAGTCGTGGAGCGGCTTCTGGCGGGAGCTCTTGGAGGCCGGGCGAGTGGATCGGGTAGAGCTGGGCCAAGGTCACGCGATCTGGGTTGCCGTCGAGCGGCTGCCGGAGGTGAAGGCGATCGGGCAGCGGGGCGGGAGCCCTCTGGGCGGGTGGACAGCGGGGCAGTTAGCGGACGGCAGGCCGTCTGTCGACCGAGAAGATGCGATTCGGGAACTCCTCCGCGGAAGACTGGGAATTGTCGGGCCTACGACTGCTGAACAGCTGGCGGCTACACTGAACGTCACCGAATCCGACGCCGACATCGGGTTGGCGGCTCTCGAGGCTGAGGGCGTGGTGCTGCGGGGTGGCTTTACCCCTCAAGCGGCCACGCTCGAATGGTGCGACCGCCG
>JBDTUV010000159.1:0-6394 GCA_040007575.1 Gemmatimonadales bacterium | reverse complement strand
ACCGGGGCGCGGCCCTGGGCGATGAATCCCGCTCCATGGCCCAGGCCGGTCTGGTACAGAACGGAGCCCTCATCGTACTCTCTCGTCGGCGCAGGCCGGTGCGGTAGCGGAGCCGTGCCGGTATCTCCAAGGGTAGGCAACACCCTCTCTTTGGTAGCGGCCGCCGTGCTCGCGTTCGACGGCCTGGCACTCGTGGGTCTGGGGTACACCAGCGGGCGTCTGGTGCTCATCCCGGTAGGCCTGGTGTTCATCGTGTCCGCGGGTCTACTCCTGCTCTATCGGCGCTGGTATCGTCGCCGCTGGGACGACATCCTGGCAGCGCGGCGGGCGTTGAGCGAGGAAGCGCGTGCACTGCGGGAAATCGTAAGTGGGGAAAGAAAGCCGTGAGGGGAAAGGAAGAGCGTAAGCGGGTACTGCTCGCGCTGTTTTTCTTCCGCTTACGCTTTCTCTTCCCGCCTACCGCTTACGTTGGTTGAGTATGCCCGTCCCCGTCTTCACCCACCCCAGCTGCCTCAAGCACGATCCCGGGTCCGGCCATCCCGAGACCCCGGCTCGGCTGCGCACCGTGCTCGACCGCCTGAAGAGCGAGCCCAGGGTGGAGGTTCTGGAGGCCCGGCCCGCCTCGCGCGAGCCGCTGCTGGCGGTGCACCCAGAGTCGTACCTGGCCGGGCTTGAAAGCATGAGTGCCCGGGGCGGAGGAGCCCTCTTCCTGGACACCGTCCTGAGCCGCGACAGTTGGTCCGCTGTCCTCGGTGGCACCGGGGCGGTGCTCGCCGCGGTGGATCACGCGATCGCCGGACGCGGACATGCCTTTGCCGCGATACGACCGCCTGGACATCACGCCCTGGCCGCAAAGGGAATGGGGTTCTGCCTGGTGAACAACGTGGTCGTGGCGGCTCGCCATGCCCAGGCGGCAGGGCGGGGGAAGGTCTTGATCATCGACTGGGACGTGCACCACGGCAACGGAACCCAGGCGCTGGTGGAGACCGATCCAACCGTACGCTACGTCTCCCTGCACCAGTACCCATGGTATCCGGGAACCGGCGCCGCCGATGAGCGAGGCATCGGGAATGTGTTCAACGTGCCCCGGGGACCCGGCAAGCCGCCCGCGCTCTACGTAAGCGATCTCTGGACGGCCATCGTGGCGGCCACGACCGACTGGACCCCCGATGTCATCCTGGTGTCGGCCGGGTTCGATGCCATGGCCGGAGATCCACTCGGCGGCTTCAGCCTCGAGCCGGAGCACTTCGCCGACTGGACGATCCGTCTGCGGGACCGATTGCCGGCGGTGCCGATAGTTGGAATGCTCGAGGGGGGGTACCTACCCAAACGACTAGCGGAAGGAGTTGCCGCGCACTTGGGTGCGCTCGGGTAATTCAGGTACGCGGGAAACTCTCATCCGATCTCAGATTGGGCGATGTTCCCTTGCCTGTCGACCTGCCGAGGCCACACATTATGGCAATGCCCATTCAGATTCCGCGGTACACGGTGGATCAGGTGCGTTCGTTTCCCGAGGACGGCCAGCGCTACGAGCTGCTCGACGGGTTCCTGCTGGTGACGCCGGCACCCGCAAACCTGCACCAGATTGTCACAACAAACCTCACCGTGGCACTACATCAGGCGGTCGTCCCTTCGAGAAAGGCGCGGATCGTAAGCATCGGCGAGCTCGAGATCGGCGCCCGCACGCTGCTCAACCCTGACATTCTGATTTATCCGGCATTCTATCCGCCAACCACCCCGTGGAAGCGAATTAGGGACTGGTGGCTTGCCGTAGAGGTCCTCAGTCCGTCCACTCGAATCTACGACCGGGACTTCAAGCGTGAGGCATACGTCAATCTCGGCGTCGAGGAGGTATGGCTGGTAGATTCCGAGAACAGAACAATCGAAACCTGGAACGAAGATGGCCACAACCGGATATCCGGAGGTTTGCTAATCTGGAAGCCAAGGGATCTTAGGCCTGATGGTATCCAGATCGACCTGGATCAGGTCTTTCCCCGCGGCTGAATCTTCCCTCCCGTCTCGAGGATACCCTTGCCTCATCCATTGCGGATGGATGTCGAGCTGCTTCAGCTCAAGACCAAGCACCCCTTCATCATCGCGCGTGGAGGCCAGAGTGACTACCGCACCGTCTGGGTTCGCCTGACCGACGGTGATGGCCAGGAGGGCTGGGGTGAGGCAGCCCCGAGCAGATTCTACGGGGAAACAGCCGAGTCGGTGCTGGCCGCCCTGGAGCTGTACCGCACGGCGCTTCCCGACGACGCACTCAACATGGAGGAGGCGGAGCGGCGTTGGGAAACGATGCTCCGGGGAAACGCGGCCGCGCGCGCCGCGCTCTCTGCGGCGCTGCACGACCTGGCGGGGAAGCGGCTCGGTGTGCCGGTGTACCGGATGTGGGGACTCGATCCCTGCAAGGCGCCCAGATCGACCTTCACCATCGGCCTCGATTCGCCCGAACGGATCCGGACCAAGGTGCTGGAGGCGGAGCAATACCCGATCCTCAAGGTCAAGCTCGGGACCGATCGGGACATCGAGATCCTGCAAGCCATTCGCGGTGCAACGGACAAGGAGATCCGGGTAGATGCCAACTGCGGCTGGACCGTCAAAGGCGCCATCCGCATGCTGCCGATCCTCGAGGAGTTCGGGGTCACGGTGCTGGAGCAGCCGCTCCCACCGGAGGATCTCGACGGCCTTGCCGCGATCACCGCGCAGGCCGAGATCCCGGTGATAGCGGACGAGAGCTGCGTCACCTCGCAGGATATCCCGCCTCTGGTCGGCAAGGTGGACGGCATCAACATCAAGCTGGCCAAATGCGGCAGCCTGCGTGAGGCACTCCGCATGATTGCCATTGCCCGGGCCCACGGCATGATGGTCATGGTCGGCTGCATGATCGAGAGCTCGCTCGGCATCACCGCGGCCGCCCACTTCAGTCCCCTGGTGGACATCGTGGATCTGGACGGCGCAGCACTTCTGGCCCAGGACCCGTTCATCGGGGCCGGCATCGACGGAGGGCAGGTGACCCTTCCCTCCAGTCCGGGCCTCGGCGTCAGGCGGCGATGAGCGACCGCTTTGCCCTCGTCGCCCTCCCGCTCCCGCTCGCCACCCCCTACACCTACCGCATTCCCGAGACGCTGGGCGACCGAGTCGTCCCCGGCGCGCGAGTCGTGGTACCGGTGCGCCGGCGGGAGCTGATCGGGCTGGTCGTCGCCGTGGATACCGCGCCACCGGCAGCCGAGGCAAAGGACGTATTGGCCGTCCCAGATGCCGAGCCTGCCCTGTCTCCAGCCTTGCTGGCCACGGCGGAGTGGATGGCCGGATACTATGCCGCCCCGCTCGGTCTGACGCTCAAGAGCATCCTTCCCGGCGGCATGTGGGGCGAGTCACAGGTCATCGTGTCGCTCCGGAACGGATCCCGGGGCACCGGCGGTGTAGCAGGCGAGGTGCTGGCCTGGCTGGAGAAGCGCGGTGGGGAAGCCGCGGTTTCGACCGCGGCCCGGGCCCTCAGGCGTCCGCTCTGGGATGTGATCGAACGCCTGACTCGAATTGATGCGGTGACCCTGAGAGTCCAGCCGCCCGATACCAGCGCAGCCGGTCTCACCGAGCGGGTGCTCTCGCTGACGGAAGAGCGGCCCACGCTGCTGGAGCGCGAGACTCTTTTCAAGCGGCGGCCCAAACAGCAGCAGCTCTTCGAAACGCTCGAGGCGCTCGGGGGGAGCGCGCCGGTCCGGCATCTCTCCGAACAGCTCGGCTTTGGCGACGGGGTGCTCAAGGCGCTGGTTCGCCAAGGGCTGGCACGAGTCGGTCTCTCCGAGGTCCTCAGGGACCCGTTTGCCGGCTCGCCGAGCTCACCGCCGCCAACCGTGCTCACCTCCGACCAGTCGCAGGCTCTCTCCACCATCACGGCGCTCGAGCCCGGAGACGGTGCTCTCCTGTTCGGGGTGACTGGCAGCGGCAAGACGCTGGTCTATCTCGAGGCGGTGCGCCGAGTGCTGGCGGAAGGCCGGGGCGCCATCGTGCTGGTTCCGGAGATCGGTCTCACGCCCCAGACCGTAAGCCGGTTCCGCGGCGCGTTCGGCGACGAGATCGCGGTGCTCCACAGCGGACTGTCGGACGGCGAGCGGGCAGATGCCTGGCGGCTGCTCCGGCGGGGCGAGCGGCGGGTGGCGGTGGGCGCGCGGTCCGCAGTGTTCGCGCCGGTTGCCAACCTGGGCATGATCGTGATCGACGAGGAGCACGAGGCGAGCTACAAGAACGGCGAGACGCCTCGGTATCACACCAGGGACGTGGCTGCGGTACGCGCCCGGCTCGAGGGTGCGCGCCTTATCCTGGGAAGCGCGACGCCGTCACTGGAGACGATGGTCAGTGCCGAAACCGGGCTCCAGCTGCTTCGCCTGCCGCAGCGGGTCGGTGATCGACCGCTTCCACCGGTCGAAGTGATCGATCTCAGGGTGGCGCCGAAAGTCTCGGGCACCGGCCCGGTGCAGTGGTCCGAAGCTCTCGACTCCAGCATCATCGCCACTCTGGCTCGGCGGGAGCAGGCGCTCCTCCTTCTCAACCGTCGCGGCTATGCCGCGTTTCTCCACTGCCCCGACTGTGGCGAAGTCTGGCAGTGTCCCCACTGCAGCATCTCGTTGACGGTACATCAGGCGCCGGCCGGGCTGCGCTGCCATTACTGCGGTCATGAGGAGCCGCTGCCGCTCACCTGCCGGGCCTGCGCCCACCCGGTTCAACAGATGCGCGGCGTGGGCACCCAGCAGCTCGAGCGCATGCTGGCCGATCGTTATCCGGAGGCCCGAATTGCCCGAATGGACCTGGATACCACCAGCACCAAGTGGTCGCATCAGCGGATCCTGGCATCGGTGGAGTCAGGTGAGATCGATCTGCTGATCGGGACCCAGATGATAGCCAAGGGCCTGGACTTTCCCAATGTGACCCTCGTCGGTGTGGTCGACGCGGATACCGGGCTGTACCTCCCCGATTTTCGCTCGGCCGAACGGACCTTTCAGCTGCTGGCGCAGGTGGCGGGGCGGGCCGGCCGAGGACCCAAGGGTGGGAGGGTGCTGGTCCAGACCCGTCATCCCACCCATCACGCCCTCGTGTGGGCCCAGCAGCATGACACCGAGGGCTTTCTCCGGCAGGAGCGCCAGCTCAGGGTCGATCCACCGTATCCGCCCACGACGTCGCTCGTGAACCTGCTGGTCTCTGGGCCCGATGAGGGCGAAGTTGGTCTTCGTGCCGCCGCGGTCGCCGATTGGTGCACGGCGCTGATCGAGCGGCACGACCTCCCCATCACGGTCCTGGGGCCGGCGCCTTGCCCGCTGGTCCGGATCAAGGATCGTTGGAGGTGGCACGTGCTTTTAAAAGGGCCAGCGCAATCGTTGGGGAGGGTCGTGCGCTACGCGGCACGGCGTCTTCGCCGAGAGGGAGAGACCCGGGTGGTGATCGATCGGGATCCGGCTTCGTTGTTGTAGGGTGGACTCGCCAGCGGGCCTGCTACGCGCTGGGCCAGGCCCCCAGGGCGCGTCGCACCACTATCAGCTCACCGAGATGATAAGCGGTGTGGTCGGCTACGAGAAGCAGCTCGCGCAAGTACGTCTGATCCTTAGCTGCCGGAGGTCGTTCGAGCAGATCAATGTTCGGATTCAGCGCCAGCTCCTGCAGGGCTCGGCGATCCCTCCGAAACTCCGCGACGCTCTTGTCCCAGGCGCTTGACGAAGATGGCGAAGGGGTCTTCGGCCAGTAACTGTCCGGCCACTGACGTTCCTTATAGTCCGGATTGCTGCAGAACTCCAGGATGTCGTTCTGGGTGATGCGGAGGTGTTCCAGCAACTGCCAGGCCGAGTAGGGAAGGCCGGGCGGAACCCGACCCCGAAGCTCCGGGGCAAGGCCGCCGACGGCCTTCTCGAAGCCGGCATGGGCATCCTCCCAATCCAGCAGCCGCGCTATGGCGGCACGGATGGAGTCCGTCATTGCAGAGATCCCATCTAGCCGGGGTCAAGGCAAGGGGAGCTGGCCCTGATCACCCTTGCGTCACTTCCAGATCCCAGAAAACGAAACACCATTGGAGCCTTGCTACATAGCTCGCCTGGCGGGTACACCAGAACTTCCGTGGTATCCCCTGAGCGCACTCCAGCAGTCGGGATCAAGGCACCTGTGCCAGCGCGGCGCGGAGTGATGACGCGTTCTTGACCAGCGCCGCACATCCGTTGTTCGCCCCGTGGTTGGCTAGTGCCCGGTCCATCACGGCGCCGAGCTCTCTGTTGGCCACCAGCTCCGCCATCCGCATCACCACGTACTCGTCCGCGACTTTCTGCCGCAGGGAAACCCCACCGGGGAGACCAAAGGCCGCTGACCGGCGGTCGCTGGGCGGTTCGAATCCCTTGGCCCAACTCGATTC
>JBDTUV010000158.1:0-6438 GCA_040007575.1 Gemmatimonadales bacterium | reverse complement strand
CGCACCCATCGGTATTTCCGCTGGTCCAGTGTGGCGCCGAACTTGGTCTTGAACTTGCCGAGGCCCATCAGATCGAAGCTGTCGCACCCGGCAGCGACTGCTCTCTGGATGACGGCCCAGGTCATCAGCTCGGTAGGGCGGTACCAGCGGTGCTGGGCCCGGTGTGCCCAGGTCCACAGCAGCAGCTCTTTCCCCTCGATCGTGAACATCCCGGTGGCGATGTTGGTGGTGCCGTCCGGCAAGTACACCGAGACGGCCACCAGGTTGCCGGCGTCCCGCAGGTGTCGGAAGCACTCAAGCACTCGCTGCCGCCCAAAGTTCACGACGTTACCGCCGCGAACGTAGACTTCGCGGACCTGGTCGTAGTGCTCGTCCACGAAGCTCTCGTCGTCCTCGAATTTCACTTTCAGGCCCAGCTTGGCTCCCCGGCTCACGTTGCGCCGCGCGTTTTCCTTCATCGCCTTGAAGGTTCGCGCCTCGTTGTGAGGAAAGAGCGACACCTGATAGGTCGGCCACGCTTCGCCCCGAAAACCGAGCGCCAGCATTGACCCCGGATCGAGCTCGGGGCTCATGATCTCCATATGGTGGATGCCGAGCCGGCGTTCGAGGTATGGGACCATGACCTCCATCAGCTCGGCGGTCGAGACCCGCTGGTCATCGAAGGCCGGCCCCATGCTCACGCTCTGACTCGCGGGCGGTGGCGATCCAAACAGCCGGAAGGGACCGATATTGCGGACCAGCCCCGGCAGGCACCCGACGATGTCGCCGTGCTTCTCGAAGACCAGGAAGCTAGGCCGCCCCATTCCTGAGGCCTCCAGCGAGCGGATCCAGGCCGTGGTGTGAACGACCCGGTGGTTGGCGAACCCGCGGACCAGCGCGTCCCAGCCGGCCACCTCCCCGGCTGAGGCCTCCCTCAGCTGAAGCCGACCCGACGATACCAGGCTGATCATTGAGCCTGCTCCTGCCACTCACGGCTGGATCGACGAACGTACAGCCGGTAGAGCGATGGCAGGCTGCGGGATGCCAGACTCTTGAGCCGGCGGACCACGAGCTTGTTCGCCCAGCCCTCGAAGTGGACCAGTGCGTCGATCTCATCGGCAGCGGTGGACAGCTTGGGACAGTACCGCCCCAGTATCCAGCATCCGCCCACCACCCGGGGCGTCAGCCAGGGCTCGGAGGTGAAGAGGTGACGCAGACCGGCGGCGCCCGCGCTCCGGAGCACGTGATTCGAGATCTCGCCTCCAGGAACGGACGCGGCCAGGCACGGCTCGCCCAGAATCTGAGCCAGGATGTCGCTGCTCTGGCGCCATTCCACCAGCATCCGTTCCGGCTCCAGCTCCCGATAGATGTCGGGGTGGGTGTGGGAATGAGTGCCGACCAGGTGTCCCCCGGCCCGAAGCCCACGGATCTCGCCAGCGTCGAGGAAAGTGCGCCGCCCGATCAGGCTTGTGGTAATGAAGAAGTGACCCAGCCACCCTCTCCGGTCGAGCTCGGCGGCGATCCTGATCGCGCTCTTACCACCATCGTCGAAAGTCAGCAGCAGGTGGCGGCCAGGCCTGGTGAGGTCGAGGTCGGTCACTAATCCAGGCGCCTGGCCCGCGGCAGCTACCCGGTCCAGGTGATCGCAGAAGAGCCGAACTCCGAGCTTGAATGGCTGTGCGCCATTCCGCTGAAATCCTGACTCGGTGGGGTCGTCGGTCACGTCGTGATAGCCCAGGCACGCAATCAGCGGGCGCCGGGTTGTGCTCTTTGGGGGGCTGCTCATACTTTCTCCTGATGCTGCTTCGGACGCGCGAGTGAGTCTCTCGCCGGCTCGCACTGTTCTGCTACGGGTGGTCGACCTGGGCTTCACCCTGCTGCTGGCGCCGATCTGGGCGCCGCTGCTGCTCGTCGGCATCGCGGCCGCAGGGCTCCTGCAAGGGCTTCCGGTGCTCTATCGCGCCGAACGCCTGGGGCGCGACGGCACGATCTTCCGTATGCTCAAGCTCCGCACCATGGTTCGTGACGCCGAACGACTGGGCCCCGCGGTCTCCACGGGCGTCGATCCCCGCATCACCCGCGTCGGCGCAATTCTCCGGCGCACCAAGCTGGATGAGCTTCCCCAGTTCCTGCACGTTCTCTCGGGCCGGATGTCGATTGTGGGTCCTCGTCCCGAGGCCCCGGTCTATCTGCCCTACTACACACCAGAGGGTTTACGGTCTCTACGAGCCAAGCCGGGGATCACCGGTTACGGCGCCCTTTACTTCTTTTCGGCTGAGCGGAACGCCCCGGCGTCCGATTTCGAGAGCCGGTACATCAAGGAGCTGCTGCCCGCCAAGCTGCTGTTGGACGAGCGCTGCTGGATCGACCTCCAGTCCCGCCCGTTCCGCACGACACTCTCCCTCCTCCTGCTCACCCTGAGCGCGGTGCTGTGGAGAGGGTCGCCGCGCTTCTCCCCGGCACAGCTGCAGGCGCGCTTTCTCCGTTAGCGCAGGCTTATATCGTTGAGAGGGAAGCGGTGGGCAGCAGGGCGACCAGGTCGGTCCGGCGTCGGCCTCCCGCCCGGGCGTCCTTGCGACGGCAGCCGGCTCCCTGCCTTCGCTCCTCGATCTGCAGGTCCACCGGCAAAGTCAGGCGTGCGTTGGTCCGCCGGCGATCGCGCCAGGATGATTGACTCGCGCCCAGGATCGGATGCCAGGCACCGGAGGCGCGACCGTTCGACAGTGGCTCAGCCAGTGAGCCTGCCGCTGCCTGATGGCCGCGGAGCGGGGAGACGCATTCCGGCACCAGGTCGCAAAGCGTTGCCAGCAGTCCCTCGCGCTCGCCCGCATCCAGATAGGCGAGCAGCCGGCTGAGGGTCTGCACCAGCTCTGAGTTGGCGCTTTCAGACGTCTGACTGATCCGGATCTTCTGGCTCGAGGTCGGTACAGTGGCTTCGAGGGCGGAGACCTGGTCCTCGGTGAGCTTCTCGCCCGGCCTGAGACCGGTGAAGGCGATCTGCACGTCTCGGCCCGGGACTCGTCCGGAGAACCGGATCAGCTTCTCCGCCAGGTCCAGGATCCGGACTGGCTCACCCATCTCCAGCATCGCGATGGCTCCGCCCGTTTCGGGGAGCGAGCCGGCTTGCAGAACCAGCTGCGCTGCCTCGGGTATGGTCATGAAGTAGCGCTGCACCAGTGGGTGGGTGACCGTGATCGGTCCGCCGGCGGCAAGCTGGCGCTCGAACAGCGGAATCACGCTTCCCTTCGATGCGAGCACGTTTCCAAACCTGACGGCCCTGAAGTCGGTGCCGGAACGGTGGAGGTTGGGAAGACCGAAGACGATGCGCTCGGCGACCCGTTTGGTGGCTCCCATCACGCTGGAGGGTCGGATTGCCTTGTCGGTGGAGACCAGCAGCATCTTGGTGGCGCCATACCGAACTGCCGTGGTAGCGACAAGCAGCGTCCCCAGCACGTTGTTCCGTACCGCTTCCAGCACGTTGGTTTCCATCAGCGGCACGTGCTTGTAGGCGGCGGCGTGGATCACGTAGTCGGGGCGGTGCTGGGCGTACACCTGCGCCAGGCGGGTGGCATTGGTGATGTCGCAGATTACCGGCACCAGGTCCAGCGTGGGATGGGCCTCCATCAGCTCCAGGTGCACGAAGTAGAGATCGCTCTCCGCCTGGTCCAGGAGCACGAGACGAGCGGGCCCGAAAGGCGCGATCTGCCGGGCCAGCTCGGAGCCGATGGAGCCAGCCGCACCGGTCAAGAGAATCACCCGGTTGTGTAGGTCGGCGGCCACGGGCGCCAGGTCGAGGTTGACCGGCGGACGGCCCAGCAAGTCTTCCAACCGCACGTTGCGGAGCTGATTCACACCCGAGGTGCCCTCCAGCAGCTCGTGCAACGAAGGCAGGGTCTTGAACTCGAGTCCGCTGGCGATGCACTGGTCCACCACCCGCCGCATACTCGTCAGATCGCTCGGCTCCAGAGCAATGATGGCAAACTCGGCCCGGAGCTCCTGGCTCAGTTTCGGCAGGTCCTCCACCGTTCCCACTACTCTGACCCCACGGATAGTGCGGCCCTGCCGGCTGCCGGTGAGGTCCACCAGTCCGACAGGATAGAGGGCGCACATCTCGGCCCGGCGTGCCTCGCGGAGCACCTGCTCGGCCCGCTCGCCGGCTCCAATGATGACGGTCCTTCGCCCCCTGGGAGTCGCGAAGGGGACCGGGCCTTCCTGAACCGAGCGGGCAACGAACGGAATGCCGCCGGCAAAAAAGATGGCGCTCGCCCAATCCATCAGGAGCACCGATCGGGACACCCCGGGAAACAGTTGGCCCAGGAAGAGCACCAGCACGAACGCCAGCGAGCTGATCGTGACAGCGACCGCCAGAGTAAGCAGGTCCTGAAGCCCGAAATGGAGCCAGTAGGCCCGGAACACTCCTGTCGTGGCGTAGATCGCCAGCCGCAGGACGACCAGCAGGGGCAGAGAGATCCAGAACAAGCGCGCGTCTTCGGCCGGCGTGGCGAAATCGAACCGCAGCTCGTACGCGAGCCGGTAGCCAACCACGACGAGGACCAGGTGCAGTGCGGGGTCGCGCCAGTACAGGGCCTGTCTCACCAGCCACTCGCCGGTCAGCGCCCGAGCCCGCAGCACCGGCTGCACCATTCCCGGAATGCCCGCGCTCACCGGGCACACCTTCGGGTCACATCGAGCACCGCGCTAATGACGTCACCCACGTCGGCGTCGGTCAGCATCGGGTGGAGGGGCAGGCTCAGCATCCGCTGATAGGCCTGGTAGGCGACGGGGAACTGATTGGGGCGGTACCCGTACTTCTGCTGATAGAAGGGGTGCAGGTGAATGGGAATGAAGTGCACCGAAGTTCCGATGTTGAGCGCGGTCAGCTCCTCGATAAACTGGTCGCGGCCAATGCGCAGCGCGCCCAGTCTGAGGCGGAGCACGTACAAGTGCCAGGCATGCTCCACCTCCTGGCGCTCGATCGGAATCTCCAGGGCATCCACGTCCTGAAAGGCCTGGCTATAGGCGGCGACGATCTCACGTCGCCGGGCCTGAAAGCGGTCGAGCTTGCGGAGCTGGGCCAGGCCCATGGCTGCCTGGACATCGGTCATGTTGTACTTAAAGCCGGGCTCGTCCACCCGATAGAACCAGCTTCCCCCCTGGCCATATCGCTTCCAGGCGTCCCGGCTCATCCCGTGCAGACCGAGCATGCGGGCCCGAGCCAGGAGCTCGGCTGACCCGGTCAGCATGCCGCCTTCGCCGGTGGTCAAGTTCTTCGTCGCATAGAAGCTGAAGGCCACGGGATTCTCGCCCGAGCCGATCATTCTTCCTTTGTAACTGGCAGGAACCGCGTGCGCGGCATCCTCAATCACCGCGATACCATGCTGCTTGGCCAGCTCGTTGATGGGGTCTAGATCGACCGGGTGTCCGGCATAGTGAACCGCGAGGATGGCCCGGGTCCGTGGAGTGATCGCCGCCTCCACCGCCCTGGGGCACAGGTTCAGGGTGTCCGGCTCCACGTCCGCGAGCACGGGCACAGCGCCTAAGTGCTCGATGACGTTGGCGCAGGCGCAGAACGTCATCGGCGTGGTAATCACCTCGTCACCGGGGCGGATCCCGAGTGCCAGCAGTCCGAGATGCAGGCCTGCGGTGCACGAGTTCAGCCCCAGAGCCGCGGGAGCCTCCACCCGATCGCGGAATGCAGCCTCGAACTGATGCGTCTTGGGTCCGGTAGTGATCCAGCCGGACCTGAGGGTGTCGGCGACTTCGAGCATCTCCTCCTCCCCCACAGCCGGGGTGGAGAAGAGGAGGAAGCTCCGGCGCCGGCTCCAGCTCTCGATGCCGGGGCCGCCGCGCAGCTCGCTCGTGGCGGGTGACAGGTTACGATCCACGCGTCAACGACTAGGTGAGTGGAAAACGGGAATATCGGGAGTTGTCCGCGCTGTCACCGCCGGCACGCCGAGCGGGACTGAAAGATTCGCGGGCATCTACCCCCCTGAATAGGCGATGTGCAGAACGTTGCGTGATGCTTGTGGATTGTGAGGTGCGGGAATGCGAGGTTCGTGCCCGGAGCGGATACCTGGAAGACCTTGCGTATCAAACGGATGAAAGCAGTGTGATAGGATTTGCACGGCGGGGAGGCGCAACTGATCGTTGCGTGAGTGCAACTGGTTTACCTGAAAAACGTGAACTGTAAAAAGTGAACGGGGAACACTAGAGTCGAGATCTACCTGTTCACCGTTGACTGTTCACTGTTTACGCCTTTGGTCTCATACCAGCCGATCTCCTTCTCGTGAGATCTATAAAGACACACGGCTCGGCCGCGGTGCTGCCAGCCCCTATTTGCCCATTCCGGGACCGAGCCGTACGTTCTTTGGGTCCCCCCCCAGCCCGAGTCTAGCTTCCCGCCACCCCTGTGGCGCCATGGCCCATGCGTTCCCCGCAACGCTCAGTCGTCTCCTCCCT
>JBDTUV010000157.1:0-6467 GCA_040007575.1 Gemmatimonadales bacterium | reverse complement strand
GTAAAACTCCTGGACCGGTCGGGTGGTGGTCATCTCCACTGCTCCGACTTGAGTTCACGTGCCATGAGCTCGGCTATGCCCTCCCGAGCAGCCTTCCCGCTGAACAGAACTTCACAGACTTTCTCGATGATGGGAAGCTCTACCCCCATTCGTTCTCCCAGTGCCGCGCCAGCCTTCGAGGTGTTGGCGCCTTCGGCCACACTGCGGTGGGCGGCACGGTACTGTTCCAGCGTCTGTCCCTCCGCGAGCGCCACCCCTAGCGCGCGGTTTCGGCTGAGACTTCCGGTCGTAGTCAGGATGAGGTCCCCCATGCCGGCCAGGCCGGCGAACGTGAGCGGGCTTGCCCCGAGGGACACTCCCAGCCGTGTTATCTCGGCGAGCCCCCGGGTGATCAGGGCGGCCCGGGGATTATGCCCCATCCCCAGCCCCTCGAGAATCCCCGCTGCAATGGCGATGACGTTCTTGAGCGCGCCGGCGAGCTCGACGCCGACAACGTCGTCGTGCGAATAGACCCGGAACCGCGGAGTGCTAAAGATGCGCTGGGTGTCGCGCGCCGTGGCTTCGTCCCGCGCTGCGGCCACTACCAGTGTCGGCTGGCCCTGGCACACCTCAAGGGCAAAGCTGGGCCCGGAGAGTGCCGCGAAGCGAACCTCGGGGAGACATTGCTCGAACACGTTCGACATGAGAGCCAGGGTGTCGGTTTCGATGCCCTTGGTGGCACTCACGACCAGCGTCCCGGCTGGCACGGTTCCCTTGAGACCTGAGATCACCGATCTGACCGCATGACTCGGAGCGACAGAGACGATGACCGGAGCGCCGGCAACCGCCTCCCGAGCATCGGCGAAGGCGCGGAGTCCTGGCACCAGAGGAACGCCGGGCAGGAACACCGGGTTTTCATGCCGCTGATTGACCGCCGCCACCACTTCGGGCTCGTATGCCCAGAGCCGCACGGTCTCTCCTTTGACCGCCAGGAGATTGGCCAGCGTGGTGCCCCAGCTGCCCGCGCCCAGGACAGCGATGGGCTTCATGGCTGCGGGGTGCTCGCCGCGCGTCGGCCGAACCGGTTCTCCGTTCCCTTGAGCAGTCGCTGAATATTTCGCCGGTGGAGGAGGATGACGCCGGCCGCTATCGCTGCGGCGATCCAGAGCACTGCCGGTGAGGTCGAATCTTCCAGGAAATAGACCGCCAGCGGGAGCACAGCGGCGGCGGCGATGCTTCCTAGCGAGACGTACCCGGTGAGCCGGACCAGCACCGCCCAGACAACGGCCGATACTGCCAGCGCAAGCGGGGTGAGGCCCAACATGACGCCAGCGGCCGTCGCGACCCCCTTCCCTCCCTTAAATCCGACGAACACCGAAAATACATGCCCGAGAATGGCGGCCACTCCGCATGCCAGCGCGAACAGCTGTGAGTCTGACACCTGTGGGGCGAATACAAGGACGGGGATGGCACCCTTGGCGATGTCGACTACGGCGGCGGGAACTGCGTACTTCCAGCCCAGGACTCTGTAAAGATTGGTGGCGCCGAGGTTGCCGCTGCCTTGCTTCCGGAGATCGATCCCCGCGAAGAGTCGGCTAAGGAGATAGCTCGTCGGTATGGCTCCCAGGAAATAGGAAGCGAGAAGCCACAGGACGGCTGCAGGCATCAGCGTCGAGATCCTCGGCTGGTGAACTTGAGCCGCAAGGGCGATCCGGTGAACGGCCAGGCTTCTCGAAACCCATGGGCCAGATACCGCTGATACGACTCGGGCACCTCGTCGGGCCGGTTGCTGACGATGGCCAACGTAGGGGGCGCGGTGGCGATCTGTGAGGCGTAGAGCAGCTTGACCTCCTCACCCGGCTTCTGGGGCGGTGCGTTTCGCTCGATCAGCGTTGCCAGCACCTTGTTCACTTCGGCCGTGGGGACTCGCCGCTCCCGCCCCTCAGCCACCTCGAGGATCAGGTCTAACACCTTACGCACCCGCTGACCGGTGAGGGCGGAGACGTAAAGGAACGGGACGTAACGGAGGAAGGGGGCCTTGGCGACCAGCTCCTCCTGCCCGTGTCGGGCGGTGTTGGCGTCCTTCTCCTCGATCAGGTCCCACTTGTTGACCAGGACGATCAGTCCGGCGCCCTCATCCCAGGCCTGGGTAGCGATCCGGAGGTCCTGGTTGTGCAGCCCCACCGCCGCGTCTACCACAAGCACGGCTACATGAGCCCGCTCGATCGCCCGTTCAGTCCGGAGTGTGGAATAGAACTCCAGATCATCTTCTACTTTAGCCTTGCGACGTAACCCTGCGGTGTCTATGAAGTTGAGTGTTTTGCCCTGAAAGCGCAAGACAGAGTCAATCGCGTCCCGCGTGGTGCCAGCCTCAGGTGCCACGACGAGGCGCTCCTCGCCGAGAAGGCGGTTCACCACCGAGGACTTCCCCACGTTCGGCCGGCCTACCACGGCTACGTTAATCGTCTCCTCGGCCTCTGCCTGATCGTAGGGTGGGAGACGGTCGACGACGGCATCCAGGAGGTCGCCACTGCCCTTCCCGATGGCTGCGCTCACGCCGACCGGATCGCCGAAACCCAGAGAGTAGAACCCGAACTGCTCGGTGCTCTGCTCCAGGTTATCCAGTTTGTTCACCGCGAGCAGGACCGGCCGTCCAGCCTTCCGAAGCCGGTCCGCGATAGCGCGATCCACCGGATTCAGCCCCTCACGCCCATCCACCACGAACACCACCACGTCCGACTCGTCCAGCGCGAACTCTACCTGCCGCCTGATGGCGCGATCCATCGAGTCTTCCGACTCCGGCAGGAGGCCACCAGTGTCCACCACCCAGAAGCGGCGGCCTTGCCACTCGGCGTCGCCGAAGTGACGATCGCGAGTGGTGCCTGGCCGTTCCGATACGATTGCCGGACGGCCGCCGAGGATGCGATTGAAGAGGGTGGATTTGCCGACATTGGGCCGTCCGACGATGGCCACCGTAGGCTTGCTCATGCTGCCACCGGCATGTGCAGGACGTCGGTGAAGTCTCTGGAGAGGCGCACTTCGACCGGCACAGAGTGGATCAGCAGATCGAAGCTCATATTGTCGATGAAGAGACCATCGTCATTCACCGACTCCCCCGGCAGCAGCACGAGATCGAGATCGCGGCGCCCTTTCAGCGCCTGCTGCATCGCCATGCCGGGAAGCAGGCCGGCTGTCGTCACGGTCGGACCGAAGAGCGTATTCACCACCGGGATGAGCTCGAACTCGGCGCCCGTCACCCGAGCGAGTGGCTCGAGTACCATCGGCATGAGCTGCCCCATGGCAGTGCCGGTCACGACCGCGATCCGCTTGCCTTCCCAGCCGCGCAGCTCAGCGGAGACCGTGTCGATCCGCTGCTGCAGCCAGCGCACCGACCCCACCCCGTTTTCTACCTGATCGAAGCCGTCGTAAATCTCGGCACCGGGTAGCTCGACACCGGCCCTGACGTACAGCTCGTCGGCGCCGAAAGCCCAGTGGATTCCCCGCTCGGCACGCGAGATGGCGGCTCGCTCTTCGATGAGCTCGATTGCCGCTCGGCACTCGCCTGCGGTAGGCTCGCGTACCAGGTGGTGCTTGGAGTACTCGGTGAGCCCTACCGGTACCACCGAGCAGCCAATGATCGCCGGGCCAAACTGGTACAGCTCCGTCAGGGTCTGGCGCAACACCGGCCCATCGTTCACCCCCGGTGACATCACGATCTGGGTGTGGAACTCGATCCCGTGGTCCGCAAACTCTCGCAGCTGGGGGATGACTTCGGGCGCGGTGGGATTTCGCAGGAGATAACGCCGCACCGTCGGATCGGTGGCGTGAACCGAGACGTACAGAGGGGACAGCCTGTAATCGATGATACGCTGAACGTCGTGAGGCTTGAGGTTGGTCAGCGTGGCGAAGTTGCCGTAGCGGAACGAGAGCCGATAGTCGTCGTCCCGGATGTAGAGGACGTCACGCAGACCGTCGGGCAAGCCATCGACAAAGCAGAAGTCACAGCGGTTGGCGCAGCGGCGGATGCGGGCGGGCTCGAGCTCCACCCCGAACGGCTCTCCCAGGGGCCGCTCGATCTCAAACTCGATCTCCTCCCCCCCGGGCTGGCGTACGTGCAGCAGGAACTCTTCCTCGGCGGTGAGGAATTCCCAGTCCAGGAAGTCTTCCAGCTCGCGGCCGTTCACCGACAGGAGCTCTGTGCCTTCCCGGAGCCCCAGCTCGGCTGCGATCGAATCGGAATGTACCGCGGTTACTCGAATCATCCGGCCACCACTCAGAGGCTACCTGGAGGCTACTCGCCCCCGACGGAAAGCCCGGAAAGATCTCCTCCCGCGACGCTAAATTCAAGACCTGTTATCACTTCCCGCCTGGTATGGAAGTGCCTTGTAAGCTCGGCAACCAGAGATCCCAAACGAATGAGGGACCTTACTCGGTGGCGCCGAGGGAGTGCGCATCCACTCCAGGGCATCACTGACAAGGTCCCTCACCGCGCATGGGATGCGCAGATCCTACCGTAGCGTCTACTCGACCTTTATGATCTTTCCTTCAGATGGAACACCGTTACGGTTGAGGATGAACAGCATGTAGTAGCCCGGCGGCGCCAGCTTGGAGTTGTCTGGAGCGGTGATGTCGACACCGGTCGCGGTACGGGTAAACGATAAGGTGTTCGCCCGTTGGCTCATGTCGAAGGCGTGGGTGACCGATCCCAGCCGGATCCACCGCGCATCCTCGATCTGGGCGGCGTTCGGGGTAGCCACCGAAAAGGTTTCTCTATAGCCCACGGTGCCTGGAGCCGAGGAGATCGACGGGCGCGCGCCCTTGAAGAGATACGGTGGCGAGAAGATCTGGTGGTTCTTTTCCGGCGGGTACAGCTGGGCACCACCCGAGCCGGGAACGCTTGCATCGCCACTAGCCCCGTGGAGAACCGTCCCGTCTGGCAGCAGCAGCGACACCGAGTGGTAGCCGCGGGCAACCGAGCCGGGGGCCAGCGTGGTCCACCCGTTGGTCGCAGGGTTCCAGATCTCCGCGGTCTTTACTGCGGTGGCGATATTGTTGAAGCCGCCCCCGCTTAGACCACCGGTGATCAGTACCTCTCCATCCGGTAGGATGGTTGAGTTCAGGTGCCGTCGGGGGGACGACATAGAGCCGGCCGGCTGCCAGGTAGGCGAGGCCTCGTTGAGATCGATCCTCTCGCCAGTGGCCGTCGGAACATTGGACAGCGGCTTGTCGGGCGTGCTCCAGCCCTGGTCGCCGCCTCCACCGGCATAGAGAATTTTCCCCGCGTCATACATGACTGCCGTACCATAATCCCGGTTGAACTTCCAGATATGTGCCGGACCGCTCGTGGTCCAGCTCCCCGAACCCCGGTAGTCGAACCAGCGAGAAACGATCCGTTCGCCGGCATAGAATATCTGGCCCTCCCTTACTGGATCCACGAAGTTTCGAGGATAGTAGGGAATGAGCGTGTCTGCGCCCGTAAGCTGTGCCCATCCGTTGCCGTTCCAGAGCTCAGGCACCCGAACGACGTTTCCGGCCTCGTTTCGCCCCGCCATGCTGAGGACATTGCCATTGGGCAGAACGGTCAAGGTGGGGTACCACCGGCCGAACGCCATATCCGGACCCTTCACCGGGTTCCCATTCTGGGAGAAGAAGTAGGTGGCCTTAATTCCGGCATCGTCCATATGGTGACCGCCGGCAACCATCAAGCGGCCGTCGGGCAGGAGCGTGTGGCCCGCGCAAAACAGCATGTCACCGACGTGTATCTCGGCGAGGCCGATAGGAGGTCCTGCGGCGGGATCCCAAATCCGCGGCATCCCCATTGTGTCGGCGACTTCCCTCTTGCCCCAGGCGAAAATCTTGCCGTTGGGCAACAGGCTCATGTGCAGCGGCACAATGTCCCATGAAACGACCGGACCCCACTCGCCACTCGTGGCCTTAGGAGACAGCACCGAGATGGTGACAGGTGAGGACTGCACGGTGGCAGTCCCGGCCGCGAACTCGAGTGTCTGCGACCCGGTGCCGCTGATACCCAAATCGCCGAAGACCGCGTCGCCGTTCGCATTCGTGGTAGCGGTAGTGTTCCCCTCCAGTGTGCCACCTCCAGACGCTATCGTGGCCGTCACTGAGACGTTCCCGATCGGGCCGCTGGCATCGGTCACTCGGACAGCCGGCTGAGCGATTGGAGCGAAGACCTCGCCGTCCAAGGCGCCCGTTGGAGGGTTGTTCGTGATGGCGATTTCGGCGGTGGGGGGAGGACCCTCCGTGGCGGTCGCCTCGAAGCTGACTGGCGAGCCCTGAAGGCCTGCCACGGTCGCGGTTGTCGTCTGCGGGCCGGGGGTGGGGCCCAGGGTCCGCTCCACCGAGGCGCGGCCGTCCGATCCGCTCTTGACCGCCGTGGACGAGACGCTCCCGCCGCCCTGCGCGGCCCAACTTACGCTCACGCCCGCGACCGCACTGCCCTTGTCGTCGGTGACCAGCACCACGAGTGG